>CASBQJ010000439.1 GCA_949127705.1 Synechococcales cyanobacterium PMM_0085 | reverse complement strand
CTCCTGTTCAATTGCTGCACCAATATTGTGGTCTTACCGCTCGATGTCACCGAACATATTGTGTTTACTCCAGCCATGGCGGCACAGGTCAGTCGGGTCAATCCCAACAGTGCCATTGGGCAGTTTGTCGTGGCACTCTGTACCTTTATGACCGGTACCGCCATGGCATTTCGTGAAACGGGTGGGGTTTCAGGTTTTTTGGTGCATGATGCCGCCACGTTAGCGTATTTGTTTTATCCCGAAACCCTGCGATTTCGCCGTGCCCAAGTGCACGTTGAAACCAAAGGCAACTGGACACGCGGCAAAACCTTATTTGACAATCGCCACAAAACGAAAGTTGGGGCAAATGCTTGGGTGGCTTTAGAAGTAGATGCTCCGAACCTCTTAGCTGCCATGCTTGAGGATTTAAAACTATTGGTGGCGGAGTAGGGAGGAAGCATTTGCACCAACATCCTACCCATACCTACTAAATCCTGATACAAATGCTTCATCTCTACCGCTTCTGTGTCACCGATTCGATCAACCATTCTCATCAGGCTTCTATATGCGCGTTCGCATCGGCACGTTTAATACCGAAAATTTATTTGCTCGATTCCGGTTCAAAGATGATATTTCGCAAGACGATATTCGGCGCGAAACGTGGACAGTGGATGCCACCCGTTTCATGCCGTTTTCTGGTGGCAAAGAGCGCATTACGGCTCAGGCGATCGGGGCAATTCGGGCAGACATTTTGGGATTACAAGAAATTGAAAACATGGATACGCTCAAGGCGTTTGTGCGCCAGTTTCGGCAATTTTTGCCAGACGGAGGCTACCCCTATCCATTGGTGATTGACGGTAACGATCGCCGCCTCATTGACGTGGGGTTACTCAGCCGCTTTCCAATTGACTGCATCCGCACCCATCAATTTGACCGCGCTGCCAACGGGCAACACGTCATCTTTTCGCGCGATTGCTTAGAAATAGACGTGCGGTTGCCCCACGGCAAAATTCTGACTGTTTTTGTCAACCATTTCAAATCGATGCATGAAGGTCGAACGGAAACCATGCCGATCCGCCGCTTGCAAGCAGAACGGCTGGTCGAGATTTTGCACGAGCGGTTTGGCGAGGATCCGGGCAGTGCCGCTTGGGTAGTCCTAGGCGATTTGAATGATTACCTGCCGTCGCCGGCACTAGAACCATTGCTGAAACAACCTTGGCTCGAAAATGTCGTCGATCGCCTGCGCCCCGACCAGCAGTGGACGCATTATTATGCTGGCAATGACGAATATCACCAGCTCGATTTTTTGCTGCTGTCGAAATCGTTGGCCACTGCCAATCCTCAGGCACTGCCAACAATTGAGCGGCGCGGGTTGCCAAAACGAGCCAGACAGGTGACAAGTCCTCGGTTCGATGGCGTGGGTGCCACCTTTCCCAAAGCGTCGGATCATTGCCCTGTTGTGGTCGAAATTGAAGTGTAGCTGGTTTTTGGTAGGGTCTAGGGCAGGCTTTAGGATACGCTCTAGGGCAGATTTTTGGGGAATGACTAGGGCGATCGCCTGCTATTGCTATAGGCTATGGACTATAGTCTAATCTTCAAAGTCCAACGAGTTGCAATGAGTCGTCCTCGGGTAATCTTTTTTGATGCGGTGGGTACGCTGTTTGGCGTTCAGGGTAGTGTGGGTGCTGTCTATGGTGAACTGGCGCGTCCGTTTGGGGTCGATGTCAACCCCGAGTTATTAAATCTGGCATTTCTCCAGACCTTTCGGGCGGCGACACCTATGGCATTTCCTGGCGTCAGTGCCGACGATATTGCCGAGCGGGAGTATGCGTGGTGGTGGGCGATCGCCGCTGAAACGTTCCAATCAGCCGGGGTGCTCAACCGCTTTACCGATTTCTCTGCCTTTTTCAATCGGCTCTATGATCACTTTGCCACCGCAGATCCCTGGATTGTCTATCCCGACACCCTAACAACGCTGACCCATTGGCAAAATCAAGGCGTAGAACTGGGCATCTTATCAAACTTTGATTCCCGCATTCATCGCGTATTAACGGCATTAGAGCTGTCTCCGTTTTTTACGTCGATTACCCTCTCAACCGAAGTGGGCGCGGCCAAACCCAACCCCAAGGTGTTTGCCGCAGCCCTGGCAAAACATAGCTGCTCACCGTCTGACGCTTGGCATATTGGCGACAGTTTGCGGGAGGACTATGAAGGCGCAAAGGCCGCAGGGTTAAGAGGAATTTTGTTGCAGCGGTAGTGAGCAGCATGTCATCTGTGGCTATCATTCATCTGAATGCGCTAAAGCACAGCATTCGGCGCTATGGGCAGACAGATGATTAAGAGCTGGGCAAAGATGCAGAAGGGCAGCATTTTTTGTTACATTAATTTACACTGATAAGTGTACGTTTAGCGGATGCATGAGCCATGCTTTTGGAGCCGATCCAGCGCGCCAAGTTAGATGAAACAGACGATACGTTGTTCTACGACGCGCCGCGTTTTGTTACCCATGTAGACGATGGGTTTATTCAACAGTTGACCGATTTATATCGGCAGCGTCTGACGCCAGGAACTCGCATTTTTGATCTCATGAGCAGCTGGGTTTCCCATCTGCCAGAAGAGATGACGTTTGAGCATGTGGAAGGCCATGGTTTGAATGCAGATGAGCTGGCAAAAAACCGTCGGCTAGACCATTACTTTGTGCAGAACTTAAACCAGACGCAGCTGCTACCGCTGCCCGACCAGTCATTTGACGCGGTGGTCAACACCGTTTCGGTGCAATATCTCCAGAAGCCAGAAGCGGTGTTTGCAGAGGTCTATCGCCTGCTCAAGCCGGGTGGAATTGCCATTTTTAGTTTCTCCAACCGCATGTTTTATCAAAAAGCAATTCAGGCATGGCGCGATGGCTCGGAAGCGCAGCGGGTAGAGCTAGTCAAACGGTACTTTCAGGCCATTCCAGGCTTTGGCCATGTGGAGGCGATCGCCCATCCATCAACCTTGCCCGCCTTTATGCAACTGTTTGGCATGGGCAGTGGCGATCCGTTTTATGCGGTGCTGGCTCAGCGCCTATAGTCTGCTGCAATTCCTTTACGTCTGAGCTAGACGATTGCTGGGTTAACCTATGCGCTTTCGCGTCGCGACTAACGATTTTTCCCAAACCTTTGACCGCTGGACAGATGCCCTAGACACCGCTAACGGCCTTAAGCCCCAGTGCAAAAGCCTGCTGCATGATGTCCGCATTTTTGATGGAGCCGATCTGGTGTGGCTCTACAGCCGCTCGCACCGCTACCCGATGTATATTGGCCCCGGCACCTACGATCGCCTAGTCGCCATGTTTGTGCAAGAAGCCACTGAAGCAATGGAACAAACGTAAGGGCAGATCGCCTCTCCCTCTCCCCCTCTGCCTCCCCCTAGCGTGTTTGCCTAGGGGCGCTGTCGCCGCCGGGTGAGGATGCTGACCACTTCATCTGGATTGGCACCGGGTATGAAGCTACTCCAATCATTGGTGTCAGCAAACCTGCGGTTTAATCCGGCAAGGGAAAGTGTGTTTGATAATTATTTACCAAAATGGGGCAAATAAAACAGCAGAGAAATTAGGTTCAACTGGTCTGCCTGCGGGAAGCATGTATTGTCTAGGGGAAGCATGTATAATGAGTGTGTTTGAAGGGGAGTAGCTGCTGGCACACGCCAGTTTGCCCGAATCAACATACTGGGGATGACCCTGGTTCGGGTGCTGATGTGGTGACGGATTTCACATATTGTCACCCAATCATTTAGCGAGACCTTCACTGAGTCCACAGGTTTGTGGATTTGGTGGAGTGTGTTTGCATCCATCGAGTCCACTCAGACCGCCACGCAATTCTGAGAGGAAATGGAGCATGTTTGAAGCGTTTGTCGCAGGGCTTTTATTAATTACAATTTCGGAGCTGGGCGATAAGACATTTTTTATAGCGGTGATTATGGCAACGCGGCAGCGGCGATCGCTAGTTTTCATTGGCGTGGTGGCGGCCTTGGCGGCGATGACCGTGATTTCGGTGCTCATGGGTCAGCTAGCCACCTTTTTCCCACCCCAGTACATCCGCTATGCCGAAATTGGACTATTTTTGGCCTTTGGCTTCAACCTGTTATTTCAGGGGTGGCGGATGGCAGATTCGCCCTGTGATGCCGTGTGTGAAGAAGCGGTGGCAGCCATTGCCCAGGCTGAAATCCAGATGGTCAAGCAACCCACCAATCTGGCCATTATTCTTCAAACCTTTGGCCTAACGTTTTTGGCAGAATGGGGCGATCGCACCCAAATTGCGACCATCGGCTTGGCGGCGTCTAAAGACGCGATTGGGGTGACGCTGGGGGCAATTTTGGGTCATGCCATTTGTGCCGCGATCGCGGTAGTGGGCGGCAAGTTGATTGCTGGACGCATTTCTGAAAAGGTGCTGACCTTGACGGGCGGGGTGCTGTTTCTGGTGTTTGCCCTGCTAGCGATCGCCAATCTGGGCAGCGAACCGGGCTTCGCCTAATAAAAAAAACAAAAAACCTCCGACTTCTTTGGGAAATCGGAGGTTTAAAACCCGTGAGTTTTACTTACACAGCAGATAAGCCGTAGGCCGACATCCGCATGATGTCACGAGTCGTAAAGCCAATGTTGCTCAAGGCTTCACCATAGCTAATCATGAAGTCTTCCACGAGGGCTTCCTTCTCCATGCCTAGCTCCTTGGCATCATCTTCCACTTGGTTCAGCATCCGCCAAACCAGGGGTAGATTTTGCTTGTTGGCCGCTTCCAGTTCATCTTTCGCTGTCTCAAAGTTTGCCTTCAGCCACTCTTCGCCAAAGTTTAGATGCATATACTCATCTTTGACCACGCCTTCAGTGATTTTGCGCGCAAAGTCATCGGCTACAGGAATATAGATGTTGTAAGCGGCGATCGCGAAACACTCAATGATTAGCGATTGAATCAACAAACAGGTAACGATCCGGCCATCCGCCGCCGCGTCCTGAAAGTTTTGGTGCAAGCCAGCAAAGAATTCCTTCGCAAACGGCATGTCAGGCGTTACTGCCAGATTTTTGCCGCAGGCTTGGAAGCCTTTTTTGTGACGGTTTTCCATCTTTGACAAGGTGATCAGCTGCTCCTGTTGATCAGGAATCAACGTGGCTAGCCGCTGATAGTTATCAAACGCCTCCTCCTCCCCTTCAATGACGATGGCATTAATCCGGCTGTAGGCATCTTTGTAAACGTCACTCTGGAAGTCGAGTTCTTGGGTAAGCTCTAGCTGCGGCATAATAATTGTTGGTCTCCTGGCTAATGCATCAATGTCTAAAACCTAGAACCGTCTACAGCCTAAAACTGTCGAGACCAGGTTCAAGGTCGCTGACATCCAAAATGTCGTCAACCTCTACTCTACTGTTTTAAACCCGGAAGTTGTCAAATCTTGTCCCCTAAGAATAGATCCAGTTTCTCCTTGCCTCACTATAGAGATAGGCTGATGCTATCTCGGCCCTGATTTTAGCAAGACATGCAGGAAATTTCGTCTGAAAAACTGCTAAATTGTGCGATCGCTAGCGGCTCTAGGCTTCTTGACGCCAGGGTCGATGGCCGCGTGGCATGATCTCGCCCGTCCAGCGTCTGAAGGCACGATTAAACGCACTGGGTGCTGGCCAAGTGAGACAGCTGGCATCAAAAACGAGGCGATTCACAGATTTTGAGCCTTGATCACCAGCTCACTCTACCAAGGCAGCGATCGCCCGTGCCGCAAAGGCGATCGCCAGAGGAACAGTAGCTAGCCAGCAAACTTGATGCTCTAGGAATGAAACCCAGCAGTTGACGCCTAAACAGTTATCTACAAAAAAAGGGGCTACCTGCCCCTTAAGTTAGTGTGCACTTTGGATCATCTAGGAAGATTTATTCACGGTAGCCAGTACCCGTGCGGGTGGTCTCAGGCTCGCGGTAACGGACAGAATCATCATGTTTTTTGCCACCTAGACCTGCTAACCCAGCGAGGCCAAGTAGACCCAACCAACCCCAATCAAATCCATCGTTAGAGTTAACATCGGCATTAGGCGTTGTGTCACTCGTTGTACCCGTTGTACCTGTTGTGCCCGTGGCATCTTGAGCAGAAGCACTATGTACCATAGGCAAAATGCTAAGGCTTAAAGACAGTGCGCCAACGCCAATTAGCTTGGTCAAATTAGTAGGTTTCATGATTCGTTTCCTCGGTTTGGTTAATGTGAGTTTTAAATGATGTCGTAAGGTGCTCACCAATCATTCCTCATCTGAAGAACATAGGCTCTCTACCATCACACGAGGTTTTATCCGCCATCACATTCCATAACAATAGCGATCGCTGTCAGATTCCAAATCAACCTTCCGCCATAACCTGCTGATTTGGCATAGTCCTACTGAAGAGATAGATAGGGCAACCCGACCCTACTGTTAAAGGGTAAGTCGGTTGTTTTACTTGGCTAGAGCCAAACTAGCGCCCTGAGCCCGATTTTATTGGACAATCAAGAAAGATTTACATTCTTGTTAAGTAACCTTCAAAAGATGGACTAAATGACTGAATTTGATCTAAATTTGCCAAAAATAAGAAATTAACGCTTATCTATCTAGAGAGAAATAATGGGACTTAACGAGCAAATTAGCGATCAGACGGCACAGCTGCACTTAGTGGCAGACTGCGCCAAATTAATTGATCAGCAAGTAGCGGCTCAAGGCGGCATCTCAGGGCTGGGTCTGAAAGCGGCCTATGGTGCTGTTAAGGGTATTGACCCTAGCTATATTTCTGGAGCCATCCAACGGCTTTTACCCGAGGCCCTCACTGCGCTCGATCCGATCTGGGAGGAAGGCGTGCTAACGGGCGATCCGGTGCAGCATTTGATAGAAAACCGTTCTCGGACAGCCGATCAGCTGCTTAGTCTCACCGATGCAAAGGTTGAAAGGACTAACAGAGCCATGGTACGCGGGGCTTACGGCAAACTGCGCAATGCGGCTAAGGGTTACGTAGAAAACGCGGTTCCTGGCTTAGCCGAAATCCTGGGCACGCACGCTCAGGCATAATTGTTTCTGATTCACATTTCAAACTAGCCGCTCTACGGATCATGGGTCGTCGCTCCCTCACCGTGAGCTACTTCTTGGTGCTGGCCAACTCTACCCGTACCAGCATACCCCTCTCAGCCGTCGATTCAATGTGTAACTCTCCGCCATGGGCGTCTATGATCCGCTTAACGATCGCCAACCCTAGCCCTGTGCCACCGGGCTTGGTTGAATAAAACGGTTGGGTCAGTTTGGGTAACTGCTCCGGCGGAATGGGAGGCCCGTCGTTGTGAATCGAAATGCAGACTTTGTCGTTTTCCATGGCGTCAGCCTTGCAGGTGACGACAGCCGCTGCATTGGCTGCATCTGCTGTGCCTGATGCGGTAGACGCTTCACAGGCATTATTCAACAAGTTAATCAACACCTGTTTGAGTTTGTCGCGATCGCCGACCACATACAGCACCGTAGACGGTGGCACTAGAGTAATCCGCTGTCCTTGAGCTTCTGGCGTTTCCTGAATCAGGGTCAACACCTCTTGCAGCAGGGTGTTGACCTCCACCTCCATTGGCTGAATCACATGGGGTTTGGAGAATAGCAAAATCTCGTTCAGCAACTCCTCCAACCGCCTAGCTTCATCTAGCGCGAGTTGGAACCGTTCTTTGTCAGTGGCGGACAGTTTTAATTTTTGGGTATGGTTTAAACCCATTTTTACTGTCGTCAACGGGTTGCGGATTTCATGCACAATGGTTGCGGCAAATTCTCCAATTGCAGCTAGGCGCTCTTGTTCAATCAGGCGCGACTGCGCTGCCCGTAGCTCCATTGTGCGTTTAATGACCTCGGCTTCTAGGCGATCGCTAAACTGTTGCTGAAGCTGGTACAGGCGATAGTTGTCGATGGCAGCGGCTGCCCGCTCGGCAAACAGTTCAGCCGTGCGAATCTCTTCTGGCAAAAAGGCGCGTGGCTCACCATGAAATGAACAAATGGTGCCGATGGTGTCGCCTTGGGCGGTGCGCAGGGGCACCCCCAAGTAGCACAAGAACCCGGCTGGGGTAGAACCAAAGTCCTGAGTCAGCCGCACATCTTCTACGACTAGCGATCGCCCCGAGGCCACCACCGTGCCCGTGACCGTACCATGCAGGTCATACACCGTCAGATCTTCTTCCTCATCCGAGCTAGCTACGACCCGGTCAAATGCCTGATCTTGCACCAGCGTCACCACCGTTAGATCAATCTCCAGCAGATTGCAGACGCTGCGAGCAATCGTTTGCAAATACTGATCTAACTCCCCTGATCGATAGTTCAGCGTGGCTAACGCTTCAATAATTTGCTGATCGCGCTGCCAATGGGAAGGCGGTGGCGCAGAGGAGGGATCGGGAGAAGAACTCTGGGAGGTCATCGTTGGCTCCGTGCATGAGAAACAGTGCATTTACCTGCCCGTCTAGATTTAATAGTACGACAGGCGAT
>CASBQJ010000438.1 GCA_949127705.1 Synechococcales cyanobacterium PMM_0085 | reverse complement strand
TGAGCTAGGGTTTTCTGTTGCCCAGAACCCCAAAAGATTGTGCATGCTAGAACGTCTGGCATAGGCGGTTTTTTGAGGTTCTGGGCATGATTTTTCTCAATTGAAATTAAGGAGAAGTCATGACTAGTTCGACAGCCAGACAGCTCGGGATTGAGCCATTTGTGGGAACCGCTCCGACAGAACTGCGGACACATTGGACAGAGGCAGATGTGCAGGTCGTCATTCATGCTGCCTATCGGCAGGTGTTTGGCAATGATCACTTGATGCAAAGCGAACGCTTGACCAGCGCCGAATCGCTGTTGCGTCAGGGTGATATTACGGTGCGAGACTTTGTCAGAATCTTGGCACAATCAGAGCTATACCGACAAAAGTTTTTTTACTCGACGCCGCAAGTTCGCTTGATTGAGTTGAATTACAAACATCTGTTGGGTCGTGCGCCCTACGATGAATCGGAAATCGCCTATCATGTCGATCTCTACATTCAACAAGGGTACGAGGCAGAAATCAATTCCTATCTAGATTCGCTGGAATATCAAACCAATTTTGGAGAGGCGATTGTTCCCTATTACCGAGGCTTTGCCACGCAACAGGGGCAAAAAACAGTTGGCTTCAGCCGGATGTTTCAGGTCTACCGGGGATATGCCAATAGCGATCGCGCTCAAGGGAAAAACAAGTCTGCTTGGTTAACCCAAGATCTAGCGCGTAACCTAGCTACACCGATTCAAACGTCGTCGTTTGGTCGGGGCTTGATGGGTGCCGCAGGCGGCGATCGCGGCCAGCTGTATCGAGTTCGTGTCATGCAATCGGGTCAGGGGCGAACCCCCCAAATTCGACGCACTATGGGCGAGTATCTTGTGACCTACGATCAGCTCTCACCCACTCTCCAACGGCTGAACCAACGCGGCAGCCGAGTCGTTAATATTTCTCCTGCCTAAACGATTAAGCTTGAGCAAGCGGCTGATCCAAAGCGTTCGCAGCTAGGGTGGGCATTGCCCACCCTACTAAATTATCGATTGTACAAAGGAGATTTATTCGTGCCAATTACAACCGCAGCCTCTCGTTTAGGAACGACTGCTTTGAGCGAAGCCCGCCCACTTGAACTGCGGGCAAACTGGACCCAAGAAGAAGCCAAGATTGTGATTCGAGCCGTCTATCGGCAGGTATTGGGCAATGATTATTTGATGCAGTCGGAACGCTTGACTGGTTTAGAATCGCTGCTGATGAACGCCCAACTGACGGTGCGGGAATTTATCCGGGCGATCGCAAAATCAGAACTCTACAAAACAAAGTTCCTTTATCCGCATTTCCAAACGCGGGTGATTGAATTGAACTTTAAACATCTGTTAGGACGTGCGACCTACGCTGAATCTGAAGTAACTGAGCATCTCGATCGCTACCAAAATCAAGGTTTTGAAGCAGATATCGATTCCTATATCGACTCTGAAGAATATGACGCCAACTTTGGCGACAGTATTGTGCCCTACTACCGCGACTTGGTGACGACCGGTGTGGGTCAGAGAACAGTTGGGTTCACCCGCATGTTCCGCTTGTATCGGGGATATGCCAATAGCGATCGCGCTCAATTGGCAGGTTCTAGTTCGCGTCTCGCCTCAGACCTAGCAAGAAACAGCGCTTCGGCGATCGTGGGGCCATCCGGCAGCGGTGAAGGCTGGGCATACCAGGCATCCAGGCTGGGCACTGCGCCTAGTCGTACCTTCGGCAGATCGTCCCAGGGTTCTACCTCTCGCCTCTATCGGATTGAGGTCGCTGGCATCAGCCTGCCCCGCTATCCCAAGGTTCGTCGCAGCAACAAAGAGTTCATCGTTCCCTACGAGCAGCTATCCAATACGCTCCAGCAAATCAATAAGCTGGGCGGCAAGGTCGCCAGCATCACCCTCGCGCAATAGGAGAAAGCAGCATGTTAGGACAGTCCGCTTTAGACGGTCAAGTTTTTGTCTACGAAGTAGAAGGGTTACGGCAGAACGAGCAAACGGCAAACCAGAGCTATCCGGTTCGCAATAGCAGCACCGTGTTAATTCAGGTGCCCTACAGCCGCATGAACAATGAAATGCGCCGCATTACTCGTTTGGGCGGCAAAATTGTGAACATTCGTCCGATGGCTACCCAGGAGTCATGATCTGAAGGCTAGGCTGAGTTTCATCATGGTCAGGATTGATCAAGATATGCTGGCGTAAAAAGCATTCTTTTGACGCTTTTTAGCTAGACAAATCTAGGACATCGCCTTTGTGCTAGTGGGTGTGGGAAATTGTATTTTCCTGCACCCATTTTTGCTGGAGGCGCAGCCGCCTGCTTAATTCGAGCTTTTTGAATTGATTCTCGAGCTTTTCGGGAAGTCATGGGTAGGTCATTGTAGAAGCCTTAAAGTTGAAAACTGCGTTGCCGCTAATGCTACTAAAAGCGTAACCTTTGACAGAGTTAGCGATCGCTTTTTTCTAGTATCACTGTAACTATACAGTTTTTAATATCTTTACAGAATCAAGTCAACAACTGAGTCAAAACACTGCTGATTGGTTAGAGATAAGCCTGTAATTAATTAAAGAGTTGGAGGATTTCACATGCGTGGACAAATGTGTTGGCTTTCTAGCTATGGAGGGAATGGTGAGCTGATTCTACATCTGCGAGCAGCACCGCATCAGCCATGGAAGCCCTATACTCATTTCCCAGGATTAGCTGCCCCAGACTATCGCGTTCCTGGAGGTTCCAAAGGCTTTGCCACGTCTCAAAAACTGCTAGCCGCAGGCTGGACATTGCTCTCTACAGCTGAAGTTAAAGCTGCACTTAATCCAAACAAAGTAGCCCAAGTATAGTTAGTTTAGTTACCTAATAGTCAGTTTGGTTACAGAATAGTCGGTGACCAAATAGGAGGAAACCATGGCTGACGTACCACTTGGCGGTCAAATGCTCTGGAAACTAGATGGGGATGAGCGGGTCTTGCACTTACGGCATAACGACTCAGAGTTATGGCGTCCCTATGAAGAATTCCCCCAATATATGTTGCCTGACCCTGAAGGGTTTTCTAAAGGAATTGCGACCTTCCTAGCGCTATTAAAAAAGGACTGGACAGCGATTAAATCCTAACGAAGCAGCAGGAAAAGCCGCATGGAAGAGACGGTTTGAAACGCTTGATTTTTCGTAGAGCCATACTAAGTTTTAATTTAATTTAATTTCTATTGATAGCAGGTGCTAAGGGTCATAAATCTATGAATAAAATACAGTTTCCTATGGGGATATAGCAGCGCTATGTCCGTTTCAAGCACCGGCTCATTAGCTCACCAAACCCCGCCACTTAAATTCGCAACATTTCTTGACCTGCTGTCTTCAGCTTTATAGTCGCTAGGCCGCGTTATTCAAACCGTCTTCTCAGCTACAGTTAGAAGCCTGATGCAGAGTTGGGTCTGGCGTAACGGAATTGGCCATTTTGGCCATTATTTAACGCATTTGGGTACCTGGGCTGAGTCCCAGGCTTGGTTCAAGCCGCTACAGTCGTCATAATTTGTAATGAATAAGGATCAGACGTCATAGTATAAACAGAGATGTTGGAAAACATCCGACTCCAGCAGATGCGGTTTTTCTACCCATCTAAATGAGCGAGGTTTTCCGTTTCTTTAAGAAATGTAATTTTTCCCAAGCTTCCTGCCGGAAGATCAGGAAACATTTCATCGGTCTTCATCCATTCGTTGTGCCGATCTCGCTCTGCCCAGGCAGATTGATTTCTGAGTTCAACCCAATCTGGTTGCGGCCTAAACCATATTTCGACTAAACCCACTAGGAGATTCAAGTTTATGTTCGACGCATTTGCAAAAGTGGTTTCCCAGGCTGACACACGCGGCGACTACCTCAGCTCTTCTCAGCTGGATGCTCTCAGCGCCATGGTTGCCGACGGCAACAAGCGCATGGACACCGTTAACCGCATTACCAGCAACTCTTCGGCCATCGTTGCGAATGCAGCTCGGGCGCTTTTTGAAGAGCAGCCCGGTTTGATTGCCCCCGGTGGCAACGCTTACACCAGCCGCCGCATGGCTGCTTGCTTGCGTGACATGGAAATCATTCTGCGCTATGTCACCTATGCAATCTTTGCCGGTGACGCCAGCATCTTGGATGATCGCTGCTTGAATGGCTTGAAAGAAACCTACTTGGCTCTAGGCACTCCCGGCGCTTCCGTAGCAGTTGGCGTTCAGAAGATGAAGGATGCTGCTTTGGCGATCGCTGGCGACGCGAACGGCGTGACCAAAGGCGACTGTGCCAGCTTGATGAGTGAAGTCGGCAGCTACTTTGATAAGGCAGCCTCCGCAATTGCCTAGGCAATTACCTCTCGCATTCTGTTCGATTAGCGTCTGGTAGCCCAGAGATCGCGATCGCCTTCATCCGCAAAACAAGATTATTTTGGAGATCATCAAACAATGAAAACCCCTCTAACCGAAGCAGTCGCCGCCGCCGATTCCCAAGGACGCTTCCTCAGCTCCACCGAAATCCAAGTTGCCTTTGGTCGGTTTCGCCAAGCTGGCGCTGGTATTACCGCCGCCAAAGCGTTGAGCGAAAAGGCTTCTTCCTTGGCCTCTGGTGCCGCCAATGCTGTGTACAGCAAATTCCCTTACACCACCCAAATGCAAGGCCCTAACTACGCCGCTGATCAGCGTGGTAAGGACAAGTGCGTGCGTGACATCGGCTACTACCTCCGCATGGTCACCTACTGCCTAGTGGTGGGTGGTACAGGCCCTATGGATGACTATCTAATCGGCGGCATTGCCGAAATCAACCGCACCTTTGACCTAGCGCCTAGCTGGTACATCGAAGCCCTGAAATACATCAAGGCTAACCACGGTTTGAGCGGCGACCCTGCGGTCGAAGCTAACTCCTACCTCGACTATGCCATCAACGCATTGAGCTAGTCTAGTAGTCTGAGGCGTAAATCTGCCTACCATTCGTAGTGCAGGCTTCCAGCCTGCGCGGGCAAGATGCCCGCCCTAC
>CASBQJ010000437.1 GCA_949127705.1 Synechococcales cyanobacterium PMM_0085 | reverse complement strand
ACTGGGGAGTCTGTGGCGACAGCTGGAGGCAGGGGGACATCAGTGGTGGATAGGTCTGGGGTTGGTTGAACCGGTGGTGGAGAAAACCGTCGGGTCAGCGCCTCTGCCAGATCAGATCGCTCAGCCGCCGAGGGAGGTGTAACGCGATCGCCCTGGTTCAGTGCGCCCTGTTCTAAATCGCCCTGTCCTAAATCGCCCTGCTCCATAATCAGCAGCGGATAGCGCTGGCGCAGATCTGTGAGCGTATCTTGCGCCCACTGCCGCGCCTGCCGATTGCTGCTATCTGCCAACGATTGACAGAATGCGATCGCGGCGGCGGGTGCTCCGGTGCGTTCGTAGGCCACCACCAGCCCCATTTTTGCTTTGAGCTGAATCGGCTGCTCGGCCTCTAGGCTCAGAACAGGTTCTAGCTGGGCGATCGCCGCTAAATAATCCTTCCGTTTGACAGCGGACAGCCCTGCTTCCAGCAATGCTTGAGCAGACATTGCAGCATCAGAGCGGCGAGGGGATTGAGATGCTTCATCCATAATCTGTCCCTCTATGCAGGGCCGCATCGAGCGGGGGTGACGTAGGAACTACCTAGCAGTTGTATCAAAAGAATGGGCAAAGCAATCAAATAGATTTGGCCGATCTCTATAACTCAAATAGATATGACTCAAGTAGGTCCTACAAACCTAATTCGTTTTGCTAATCTTTTGCAATCTAGCTTAACTAGTTTTGTTCAACTGGCTTCCGGCTCTTGACCAGAGGTGACGGGGGCGATCGCATTCAGCTGCAATCCAGGATTGTCTCCGTCCACCTGCTGGCAATTCCACTCATTTTTAAACAGCAGCACCGGACGCCCCAAGCTGTCTTTCACCGTCACGGTGTTAAACAACCGGCCCGCATTTTGCAAAGCCTCCCAACCGCCGCCCACCCAGCGAGCGACGCTGTAGGGCAAGGGGTCGAGCAACGTGTCTACCCCATACTCACTTTTCATCCGAAACTGCACGACTTCAAACTGGAGCTGCCCCACAGCGGCCAAAATCGGTTCCCGCTTAGCCTCATCTGCCGAATACATAATCTGCACAGCGCCCTCTTCCCGCAGTTCGGTGACACCCTTTTGAAATTGCTTAAATTTGGAAGGGTTGGGGTTGCGCAAAAACGCAAATAGCTCTGGTGAGAAGGAAGGAATTCCCTCGTACTCTAGCTTTTGCCCATTGTAGATGGTATCGCCAATGGCAAACACGCCAGGATTATTTAAGCCAATTACATCACCGGGATAGGCTTGATCGAGCGATTCGCGCCCTTGGCCAAACAGCTTTTGCGGATGCGATAGCCGCACCGTCTTACCCGTGCGGGCATGGTTCACCACCATATCTTTTTCAAACTTGCCCGAACAGACGCGGATAAAGGCGATCCGGTCGCGGTGCTTGGGATCCATGTTGGCCTGGAGCTTGAACACAAAACCCGAAAAATCGGGAAACGTTGGCTCAATTTCGCCCTTACTGCTGCGGCGGTTGCTGGGTCGCAGAGCATAGTCCAAAAAGGCATCCAGAAATAGCTCTACGCCAAAATTCGTCATGGCGCTGCCAAAAAACACGGGGGTCATCTTACCTTGATGTACCAGGTCTAGATCTAGCTCTGAACCTGCCATTTCTAGCACTTCCAAATCTTCTTTGAACTGGTAATAAAGCTCTTTGTCGAGCAGCTGTTCAAGGCGCGGATCGCCTAGGTCGATCACCGTATCAACGGCCTCACGGCTACCGTGGGCGCTGCGTTCAAACAAATGCACTTGACGTTTGCGACGGTCAAACACACCCTTGAAGCGATCGCCCATGCCAATCGGCCAATTGACGGCGTAGGTCTGCAACCCTAGCTCCCGCTCAATTTCGTCCATTAGCTCCAGCGGTTCGCGCCCTGGACGATCGAGCTTGTTGAAGAAGGTAAAAATTGGGATACCCCGCATGCGGCAGACTTCAAATAGCTTGCGGGTTTGTGGCTCTAGACCTTTAGCCGCATCTTCGAGCATGACTGCATTGTCAGCCGCTGCCAACGTCCGATAGGTATCTTCACTAAAATCTTGGTGCCCCGGCGTATCGAGCAAATTAATGTAGTAGCCGTCATAGGCAAATTGCAGCACCGTGGAGGTAATCGAAATCCCCCGCTGCTGCTCCATCTCCATCCAGTCGGAGGTGGCATGACGCTGCGCCCGACGCGCCTTGACAGCTCCCGCTTCGTGAATTGCCCCTCCATACAGCAGCAATTTCTCGGTTAGCGTCGTTTTACCCGCGTCTGGGTGAGAAATAATCGCAAAGTTGCGCCGATGACCTACGGCGGTTTCTAGCTCTTTTTTTAGTTCTGCCTGAAGCTCTGCTGTCTGGGGTTCTAGGGACATGCCAAGATGTGGATGGATTAATCAAGTAACCTTCATCGTAGCAAGTGGCCGCAGATCCGCACCGGGCTGCAGAGCCGATTTTGGGGCAGCGCCTCTATTTGTCAGCCCTATGTGTCAGTAAGGATTATGGATTTAATCAGATCGGGAATTGGATTGCTGGTAGGGGCGAACGGCCGTTCGCCCCTACCGAAGAATGGCGGATCTTCAAGTGAATTGTTAGACAGGCTGGTGCAAATGTTTGTCGAAGAACTGTGTAAATTCGTGCCATGAATCTTCGGCTGCCAAACGATTGTAGGAAGACCGCTCGTTACAGAAAAAGCCATGATCGGCATCATGATAAACCTTTAATGTGTATGCCTTACCCAGTTCTTTGAATCGAGACTCGATTTGCTGAACCCGTTCAAGTGGAATAAAGGGATCGATCCCACCATGAAACAAATAGATCGGCACCGCAATATTGCTCATTGCCTCAATCCATTCATCTAGCACCATGCCGTAAAAAGGAGCCGCCGCCGCAATTTCGTTTGAAAACTTACAGGCAGTGAGAAAAGTCAGACCGCCGCCTAAGCAAAATCCAGTCACGCCAACCCGCTCTGGAAACACATCGGGTTGTGACTTCACATACGCGATCGCCGCTCTAATATCTGCTTCTACTGGCTTGCCAAAATCGAGGCGATACATCATCGCCATCGCTTGTTCAACTTCGCTGTATTCAAACTTGTTGTTTGGCAACTCACGATAGTACAGATCTGGCGTCAGAACTACATACCCTTCGTTGGCAATTCGAGTTGCCACCTCTCGGATGTGGGGCGTTAATCCAAATGCTTCCATCAGCAGAATGACGGCTGGTTTTTGTCCACCCTCAGTAGACTTGTACAAGAATGCAGGCATTTGTCCATCCGGCGTAGAAACCATCACGTCTGTCTCTTCAATTTGCATGTTATCCCTCCGGTGCGCTTGGTTTATGTATATCGTAGGGCACGGAACTGATGCTTAGTCTGGCTAACGGGAAACTGCTCCTGTGCCCATTGTTGCAATTGCTCGTCGGGTTCATTGACGGAGCGATTCTTGGCGTTGCTGATTAGAGGTATGAATTTCGTAGGGGCGGTTCGCGAACCGCCCCTACAGTAAGGTTAAATATTGGCGGTTCATACCTGCATTCAGCAACGCCCGATTCTTTACGAGACACTTTGCGATCGCCCAGTAGTCCGATCGGTGCAGGATGGGTGGAACATTAGATGTAACCCTTCAAGGGGGTTACGATAGGTCATACCAGCGATCGATCAACTTGTGAATCTCGTCGGTATGCAGGGATTGAATGATGAAGTGCAGAAACCCGCTGTGCTGGAGGCGATCGGGGTTGTAGCCGATGATCCGAGATTTAACCAGCACCTGGGCTTTGAACTATCTCACCGCCCTGACCCAGAAAAAGTCGCCACTGATCCAGCTTTTAGAGGTTGAAGCTCTAGATTGTCCAACACCTCAAGCGATCTAAGTTGAACAAGTCAAGTCAGAACATGAACTCTGCTCAGTGAAGTTTATTTAGACACATTCAACACAATTCAATAGTT
>CASBQJ010000436.1 GCA_949127705.1 Synechococcales cyanobacterium PMM_0085 | reverse complement strand
TCCCAGCCGTTGCCTGCACCAGCTACCTGCTGCGGTGGAGGTGGATGCGATCGCTGAACTGACGCTGTTTGACCCTCGTCATCCCTGGCTAGTTTCAGGAAAAACGCTCAAATCCCTTGCCCTCAATACACCCTGGCTAAGCCAAGAGATCGTTGGACGGGTGATCCAAACCTGGGGCTAGGCCGTGATTGATGATGGCTAGATGCCGTCTGGGGAGGGACTGTTAAGTGGTAACTACTCACTCTGCCCTCACCCTAAATCCCTCTCCCAAGTGGGGAGAGGGACTTTGAACTGGTTCGGTTCCACTTCTCCCTTCTTGGGAGAAGGGGCTAGGGGATGAGGGCTGTTCATAGCCTGAGTAGTTACGATTGGCCAACTCAAAAATCAAAACTGATCCCAGTTCCTAAGGCTGTGTCTGAGGCTGCTCCGGGGGCTGTGCCGAAGGCTGTGCTGCGGGCTGTGCCGGGGACTGCGTCTGATCTTGGTAGGCGGGATCGGGACCAATCTCTCCCACACGGGCAGGAGGCCAGAAGCGCACGACCGCACGACCGATGATGTTTTCCTTAGGAACGTAGCCCCAAAAGTGGCTGTCGTAGCTGTTGTTGCGATTATCGCCCAGTACTAAATAAGAATCGGGAGGCACCACTTCAGGGCCCCATTGATAGTCGGGAGGTGATTCGATGTAGCTTTCGGGAATCGGTTCGTTGTTGATGTACACGCGCTCGTTCATCACCTCTACCGTTTCACCCGGCAAGCCGATCACCCGCTTAATAAAGGCATCTTTGAGGCTCGGATTTTGCTGCTTTAGCTGATCGGTCGGCTGAAAGACAATAATGTCTCCCCGATTAGGTTGCTGAAAGTGGTAGCTGACTTTTTCTACAATCAGTCGATCATTTACTTCTAGCGTCGGCAGCATCGATTCTGAAGGAATGTAGCGAGCCTCGGCCACAAACGTTCGAATGCCTAGCGCCAGAACTACGCTCAACCCAATAGTTTTGATGGCTTCTACCCAAGGGTTTTCAGAAGGCTGTGGGGCGGCGACAGGTTGACTAGAGGGATTTTCAGGCACGTTAGGATTGGATTGACTAGACATTCGTAAATGAATAACAGAACGTAGATGAACAGTGCGTTAGACGCTAGATCGGTTAAGCGTTAGATAGGCAGTGCGTTAGAAGCGTAATCTAGTGCAGTGGCCAGCGGCCAGAAACTTAGCCAGTGGATTTACTGTAAGCTATCCACGCCCCGGTAACTTGCCCAATACATCCACACGATAGACTAATTTTTGCCAAACGACACCGCTGCTTGATCCAGATTCAGGGTTGGATTCACGTTTTCTCTAGGCGGCGCACTGGATGTCTGGTGCACTGGCTGTCTATGGCTGTGGTGCCTGTTGCAAGGGTTGCACGGCCTGAGACCCGATTACCCTGCCAGTAAATCACGCAGCGGTTTGGTGACCCAATTTAGCCCCACGCGCAGCTGGTGGTCAAAGGTGGGCATCCGATAAAGGTACGCGAGACGACGGACGATATAGGCCGCAGACCCGTCCAGCTTGACGCCCATTCCCGCCAGAGTTGCTTCGGTATTGCCCAGGGCTAGCATTTCGCCTAGGTGCTGATAGCGGAATGGCAGTAGGGGGCGATCGCTCAACGAGGCCCAGATATTCCAGCCCGCATAGTCGGCTTGTTGAAAGGCCACTTGGGCATTAGCGGGCACTAGCTGCCCTTCAGCATCGCGGCAGTCGGCTAGGTCACCCAGGGCAAAAATGTCGGGGCGATCGACGACCTGTAGCGTTGGGCCAACGACCAGTTGGCCGCGCTCGTTATGCTTCAGCGGCAGGGCTTTGACCACCTCGGGCACTTGAGTCCCCACGGTCCACATCACCACATCCACGGGCAGTGTGTCTACGTTGCCCTTATATTCCAGTGTGATCGTCTCAGCGCCAATCGATTCGACTTTGGTTTCCAAATCGACCCAAACGCCGCGTTTTTCCAAGGCTTTCGTGGCTGTTTCGCGATTATACTCTGGCGATGTTCTCAGAATTTGATCGCTCAGTTCGACCAGACGGACTCGACCGCGATCGCCCAACCGATCGGCCAGCTTGCAGGCCAGCTCGACGCCGCTGTAGCCACCGCCTACCACCGCCACTCGAATCCGATCGGCGGGTGAGGCTTCTAGCACCCGCAAGCGCTCTTGTAGGCGATAGGCATCGTCGATGCTGCGGAAGGCGATCGCGTGTTCTGCGGTGCCCGGAGCCATTGTCAGCGGCGTCTCTCCGCCCAGCGCTAGCACCAGCCGATCGTAGGGCAACACCTGCTCGTCGGCTAGGTAGACCCGCTGCGCCTCCGGGTCGATCCCGGTGACTGCTGTCTGACGAAACTGGATCCCTGTGGTGGCCAGCAGTTCAGAAAACGGCGGGGCAACTTCCCAAGTTTGCAGTTCTCCCGTCAGCAATTCGTATAGCAGAGGCAAAAAGACAAAGCGATCGCGCTGATCGACCAGTACAATTTCCGGCTTTTGCAACGGTTCCCACGGCAGCTGGCTGAGGCGAAGGGCGGTGTATAGCCCACCAAAGCCACCCCCAAGAATGCAGATACGGGCAGGTTGTTGGGTCATGGGAGAGAATTTCTGAATGCAGTCGGTCTACTTCAGGATAACGCGGTCAGAGGGGTTAGGGGTTGAACGTCAGCCCATGGGCTAAGCGACAGCGAGCGTGTTCCTGTCGAGCCTTTTGCTGTAGCCAAGTCGGCACACCCAGCGCTGCTGTTGCATAGAGCCGATCAAATTCGCGTTGAAAATGGCTAGCTACCGTGGGATTGTCAATCACCAGCAAATCCTCGTCGTTGCTGTGGTTAGCCGCCGCGCTCCAATTCTGGGAGCCTGTGATCACACGCATCGCGTCGATGATGGCAAATTTGTGGTGCAGCAAGTCGCCCTCCGGTAAGGTAGGCGTCCCGACGCTGGCGATCGCCCCGCGCCAGGGCTGATTTCCCAGCTCCAGCCGACATTTTTGGTCTGGCAGCGCCACTCCCAGCATGTCTAGGGCTTCACTATAAGAGCGAAAGGCAAACCCCGGTTCAATTAGCGCTCGCATCTGAACGCCTCGCTGGTGCAGTGCTTCCAACCCATTGCTGAGGGCTTGATCAGAAAACACAAATAGAGCCAGATCAATCTGCCGGGTGGCCGCAGCGAGCGATCGCCCAATCAACCCATTGACGCTCTCGTCCCAAGTGCGAGCAGATGAGGTGGGTGAAAACTGCACCGTCACCCGCGAGCCAGCCGCAAGCTGAATCGAGTGGGCAGGGCGGTAGGGTTTCTGCAAGCCAAACTGGCTATCGGTCAGCTTCCCTGGGCCATCTCCCCACATTAAGTTGAACTCGTCTGTAAACAGCTGAGCTACAGCCGGACTCTGAATCTGCACCAAATGATTGGCATTGCCCTGCGTCTTAGGGGCAGCAAAATCACCGTGAATGTCTGAGGTCGTAAAATTTGCCGACCCTAGCAGCAGCCGTTGCCCGTCTACCACGATAAATTTGTGGTGCATCAAGTCGCTGCCTTTGGAGCCATCGGCGGTGTCGTCCAAAATCGGCACCTGAGCCGTCTGTAATACTACCAGGGCATCATTTTTGGCAATTTCGTCGGCAGCTAGCCGGCCGTCGTGGTTGGTGTCGATCAGCTGGATCCCTTCCTGATAGCGGTGGCGATCGCGCTCCTCTAGTTGCTCTGCAGCTTGCGAAGACACACGGCTGAATGGGTGATTGTAGGTATTTTCCAAAATCACCCGCACCTTGACGCCGGCCTGCTGTCGCTGCTGGAGGGCAGCCGCAATCTGAGGCAACCGCAGCTCCTGCACCGCCACATCAACCGAAACCTGCGCTGCCCCAATGGCCTCCACAATCACCTGCTCCAAATCATCGCCCAGCCGCTCCTGCTGCCGATATGGCTCTCGATATAGCGATGCCTGCGAATGGTTGAAATAGACCTGAATCAGCGGATCTTGCGGCAGTGGCGGTTGAGGCAAGTGAGCTGCCCCTCGTTGCCACCAGCTGATCCCTAAGCACAGCAGCAACCCAACCAAAACCCACAGTAGAACCCGCATCCAAATCGCGGATGGTAAACGCATAGCCGGGGCACCTTCAACAACGACGAACCGGGTCGGTCTCGATCTAGCTCGATCTAGATAGTGATCGCTCTAGTAGTGCCCGAGGACTGGCAGAAGGTAACGCTGAACCAGACTCAGTCCATCCTTAGAAACGTCGTCCCAACAGCCGCTGCCGCATCCCTTCGGCAATTTTCTGCCCCAAATATTCGGGAATGAGACTTTCGTTTGGCCCCAGTAGATAG
>CASBQJ010000435.1 GCA_949127705.1 Synechococcales cyanobacterium PMM_0085 | reverse complement strand
TGCTTTAGCACCAGTGCTGTCCAATCAATATCTGCTTCAGTGGTATGACGGCCTAGGGTGAGGCGGATGCCTCCTGTGGCTAGGCGATCGCTTAATCCCATGGCGCTGAGTACCGGACTGGGGATCAGCTTGCCGCTGTTGCAGGCAGATCCAGAGCTAATGCCAATTCCGGCCAGGTTCATGTGACGCACCAGGGTTTTGCCGCTGAGGCGGTCGGCGTCGGCATGGCGCAGGTAAAAGCTGACGTGGTGGGGCAGACGATGCAGGCGATCGCCCGTTGAGATCAGCTCTGGGACATCGGCTAGTAGGTCAAACAGGCGATCGCGCAGTGCCATCAGACGAGGTGCTTCGAGTGCCATCTCCTGGGCGGCTAGCTCGGCTGCAATCCCAAAGCCCGCGATCGCTGGCACCGCCTGGGTGCCAGAGCGCCGCGCCAGTTCTTGGCCGCCGCCCAGCAAAACTGGCACCAGCGCTACTCCAGGTCGCACATAGAGCGCCCCGGCTCCCTGTGGCCCATAGAACTTGTGGCTAGAGAGCGACAGTAAATCTATCGGCAGCCGCTGCACATCAATCGGTAACCGTCCGGCGACCTGCACGGCATCGGTATGAAACAAGGCTCCATGGCGATGCACTAATTGACTCAGGGCTTCAATCGGCTGCAGGGTGCCGACCTCGCTTTGGCCATAAATAATTGAAACCAGTGCGGTATTAGGCTGGAGTGCGGCCTGCAAATGCGCGGGTTCGATCCGACCCTGGCTGTTGACGGGCAGACGAGTGATCTGCCATCCTTCGCGTTCTAGGTAGCGCACTGGCTCGGCGACAGCCGAATGTTCAACGCTAGAAATAATCATGTGCTGGGGGGTGGCATAGTGGCGTGCTGTGCCCAAAATTGCCAGGTTGTCTGACTCGGTGCCCCCGGCGGTAAACACAATCGTCTCTGGGTCGGCGTTTAGCAAATCTGCCACCTGCGCTCTGGCTCGCTCTACCACGGTTGCTGCCTGCTGCCCCCACTGGTGCAAACTAGACGGGTTGCCCCACTGCTGGGTCAAAACCAACTGCATCAAGGCGATCGCCTCGGCGCGAGGCGGTGTAGTGGCACTATAGTCCAGGTAGATTTGCATTCACGACCAGCCGCGAGACTCCTTTCTCAGGATATAGCGCTCAGCTAACTGTGACCGTAAAAGGCATGATCATTTGAGGGCTGACTTGGGTGAGGATTGCTTAGGATTGCTATAGACCAATACAAATGCAGGAGATCTACCGATGTACGTACTGATTGGGGGTGCTGGCATGATTGGCATGAGTCTGGCGCAAACATTGGTGAACCTAGGGCATACGGTGGCGGTGTTGGATGTCAGTCCAAATGCCTGTCGCTACGCGCGCGAGCAGCTAGGGGTGATGGCATTTGAAGGAAGTGCGGTGAATACGGAAGTGCTGCTAGAGGCAGGCATTCGGAAGGCAGATGCGATCGCCGCCGTGCTGCGGGAAGATGCGCTGAATTTGGCTATGGTGACGCTGGCCAAACACTATGGCGTGCCCCAAATTGTCGTGCGGATGCGCCACCGCGATTTTGCTGAACCCTACCGGATTGCTGGAGCCACCACCGTCGTCAACGCCATCGACTTGGCCGTTTCGACGATGGCGAATGCGATTGAGTATCCTCAAGTTGAGTCGATGATGCACTTTGAACAAGGGCAAATTGAAGTCGTCAAGCTATCGATTCCACCATCGTGTTCTGTAGTCGGATACAGCCTCGCCCAAATTGCACAAGACTCGCGCTTCCCGGTGGACTCGCTGATTATTGGCTACCAGCAGCATCAGCACGACAAGCTGGTGATTCCCAACGGCAACACAGTGCTAGAAGCAGGATCCACAATTCTGATGGTGACAAAACCTGGCTCTATTCACCAAGCGGTCGATTTTATTGAGGGCTGTAGTCCATGAAGGATCTAAACCAAGTCCACGTCGAGAACTGTTTCAAGCTTCGCAGCCCCCGTTCCCGGTCGTCTGGTAGGGATCAACACCCGTTGACCCGGTTCGGATGGAGGCGTTGGCTTGCCTGCGCGGAGCACGGATCGCGTCACAATCCAAAATCGGGCGAACGATACTGAACCGGGCAAACGAACCCGAACTGGGCGAACGACCGTGTCGCCCCTACCGATCGCTTGCGCGCTTAATCTTTTTCATTAGGCGCTTAATGTCCACCATTCAGCCGCTAATCTTTTTCATTAGGCGTTGATACTTTTTCATTAGGCGCTTAATCTTTTTCATTCAGCGCTGAATGTCTACCATTCAACGCCGAATTTTTTAGAGCTGATGCGTACGGTGGTTAGATCCCCGACTTCTGCTTAAAACTTAGCGATAACGCCTGATCCCAGCGGAGAAGTCGGGGATCTTTGCATCAGTCCTGTTTCATTCAACAGGCCAGCTACGCCATCAGACGGTTGAGCACGGCCATGACTTTGCCGGGGCAGTTGGGTACGGGCATCAGTTTACTCCAGCTACCCGCCTCCGCAATGCCAAGGGAGTGTTGCCGCAGAATGTGAGCGCGCACGTTGTCGGCGGTGCCAATTACCAGCACAGTTAGAATGCGTGGATCGGGGTTGGTGGGGTATAGCGAAATTGGATTGTCGGTTATATCGGTCATAGCAGGGTTTCACTCCACTAAGTGAGATGGGTGTGTAGAGATACCCAAAATCAAAGCCACCCTGCTGGTTGCATGCTGTGGTTTGCGGCCATAGCAAAGTCAGGGTGGCTAGTGGAGTGATAAACTTCCTGCTAGCCCTCCGAACTGTTTGCGCAGTTTTGAGGGTCAGTCGCCTGGGGCTGTTGACAGCAGCTTCCAGGTGACGCTTTAGATTAGGGGTATTTGTTTGTACTGAAAAACAACCCTACTGGAGAATTGAGATTTTGGCAAGCGTATTGTGCAATTGATTCTGGGATTCACGGCTGAATGAAAATGATGCAGCGCTAAATGAAAATGATTGATCACAGTTGCAGTAGGGGTCAACAACTATTGACCCCTACTGCATTGACTGCTCCTAATTTTCGACCGTAAATGTACTCATCGAGGTTTGTAGAGTTTTTGCAATGCCAACTGTTTTCTGGAGTGAATCTGTAATTTGCTGAGACGACTGCGCCGTGCGCTGTGAGATTTCGGTTAGATCTTGCATCAGTACCGCGACAGCTTGAGAAACTTTTGTTTGGGACAGTGTTTCTTCAGAAATCGATTGCACTAACTGGTCTGTCTGTTGTGAAAGCTGGCGGAGATGCCCCATATTCTTTTTAGCATCTTTCACAAATCGCGTTCCCTCTACGATTTGCACCGTGCTTTGCTCCATTGCCTCAATCACCTGCCGCGTTTCCTGCTGAATATCATCCACCAGTTTCTCAATTTCTTGAGTGGCAGATGTGGATTGAGTCGCCAGTTCGCCTACTTCTTCTGCAACCACTGCAAACCCTAAACCGCTTTCCCCGGCTCGGGCTGCTTCAATTCCAGCGTTCAGCGCCAGCATGTTCGTCTTCATGGCAATTTGATTGATCAAAGAAATCACCTTTGAAATCGATTGCGATGATTCGCCGAGGCGCTTCATTTTCTGAGCGGTTTCAGACATGGTTTCGCGCAGTTCTAAAATGCTCTGAACGGTGAAGTCGATCGCCACCTGGCTGGCTTCTGCGGTAGTTGCAGCACTGCGGGTAAAGCTGGCAGCTTGCTGGGCGCTCTCGGCGACGGTCTGAAGGGACGCGGTCATGTGATCGACGGATGTAAGCGTTTGGGCGATGTCTTCAGATTGTCTTTGGGCTTCGCCGGTCAGCTGTTGAATGGTGAATTCGTTTTCGCTAAGCGCACTGTTGACCTCAGTTGCAGACTCCTTCACCTGCATTACAATCTGCCGCAAACTTTCAACAATGGCATTAAAGAAGTCGCCTACGGTACCAATTTCGCCAGCGGTCACATCTGCCCGCACCGTCAAGTCTCCAGAGGCCGCCCCTTCTACTTGCTCTACCAACTCGACTAACTGCTGTTTTAAGGTGTCTTGCTGCTGCCGCTGGTCGTCGGCCACGTTTTCTGCTTGTTGGCGCGATCGCTCTAGTTGGTTCAGCACCTGGAGTCGATCGAGTGCCAGCCCCATCTGGACGGCAACTTCCTTAAAGAAAGCAATTTCTGGTTCTTGCCAGAACCGGGTTCGCGAACATTGATGGGTCACCAATAGTCCATGCAGCGTATTGTTTGCCAAAATGGGTGCTACCAGATTTGCTCTCACTTTAAAGGGTCTCAATTGCGCTAAATGGCAATCTGTTAGCCCAGCATTGTCAATATCTTCTAAGGCTTGAACGCGACCCTGTTGGTAGCGCTCGACAAACTTATCGGCAAAGCACGGATCGGCAATCATGGTGCCCAGCGCGGTTGGGTACTGATGCCCTACCGATTCTGCTACAATCGTGCCTTTCCACTGCTCATCAAATAGGTACACAATCGCTCGGTCAGTTTGCAACGTACCTCGGACGCTGCGCAGGGTAGAATTATAAATCTCTTGGTTGTTGTTGGCAGTACGAATGCGTGAACTGATTTGATAGAGCTGCTGTGCCCGCTCCGTTTCAGCATCCTTTTGGGCTAAGAACGTGACTCGGTCGAGCGATAGCCCTAGCTGAATGGCTAGAACTTTGAGGAAGTCAATTTCGTTAGAATTCCATTCATGCGGCGCATAGCAATGGTGCGCAATCAGCAAGCCATAGAGCTGATCATCTTTAACAATGGGGGTGACTAAGTTGGCTTTGATTTGTAACTTGGTCATTAACTGCAAATGGTCTGGATGGAACCCGGCATTAAACACATCATTCGTGGCAACGACTCGTCCTTGGAGATACGCGTCGATCAAGGATTTGCTAATGCAGGCATCTTCAATTTTGTCTGCTAACGCAACTGGCAAACCGGGTGCGACCGATTCGTCAGAAATGTAGCCGCTCCAGTTTGGGTAGAAGCGATAAATCACAACTCGATCGGCATGTAGGAGTTTTCTAGCGCCTTGAATGGCGTATTCAAATACCTCAGTTAGATCTTGCTTGGTGCGAACTCGAAAGCCCGCAACTTGGCCAATCAGCCGGGTTTGTTCGACTTCTAGCTCGCGCTGATGGTCTTGCGCCGACATCGCGGTTTTAGCCTCAGACACCATGGTCTTAGCCATTGTTGTATCATCGGCCAATTGGTTGAATGCCTGCGCAATTTGTCCAATCTCATCTGCTGTAGTGATGTCAGCTCGAATTTGATGAGCCCCTAGCGCATACATTTGAGTTTCTCGTTGGAGCTGTTGGACGGGTTTGGCGATCGCCCGATATAGCAACACCATCACGCCTGTGTTGGCGGCCATCACCAGTGCGATCGATAGCAGCATTTGCTGCATTGCCAGCCCCGCAATGGCTTCAGAGCGAGCGGTAGCCTCGGCGGGCGAGCCACTGCCGCTGGGTTGCACCGTCTGGGGTATTTGCTCAACGGCTGCGGTAAACCACAGCCCTGCTGCCGCAATGCCCGCAACCGACAACATCCCCGATGTTAACCAGCCAATTAGGTGTTTACGGCGTACAGATTGGCTGCCAGAGCGATCGAGCGCAGCCGATGGGGGGTCTCCAGCTGTCGCCTCTTGTGGGTTGGAGTTGAGTTCAAGGTGCGATTGCTTCGATCCATCTGATTGGTTATTGGGTTCAAAAGCGAAGGATGATTGAACTCGATATTGATTCGTCATCGGATTAAAACCTCAGTTTTTGGGATATCAGTTTTTGGGATATTCAGTTTTCGCGATATTCAGTTTTCGCGATAACTGTTGCGTGGCAACCGACTAGCCGTAGTCGTTGCAGTTTTCGACATGTTGCAGATAAAAACCTATGCCGCCTTGCTGCCGCAGTGCAACCCGCAGTGCAACCCTAGATTGGATTACAGCCCCGACAGCAGCAACCCATTTGCAACAAACAGCAGCGCGAAGCTAGAGCAACCCGGCAGGGTTCACCGCACAGCTAAGCCGCAAAATTGGCGTTGTCGAAAAAAGTATGATTTGTGCTGCCCTGCCCGTAAGCGAGACGCTCACATCCTTCAGCCATGCTGCAATTCAGCAACGGCTCAAAATTTATAGGCAGGTCAAAACTTAACGGCCTAGTTTTTAAATGCCCATACAGAACTTGCTTTGTTAATTCGACAGATAGGGCTTGAGGGAATGGTGTAGTCGGGTACATGGCACCCAACACTGCTTCAACCTAGCCAATGGCAGATGCTACGAGCGCCAACACACCCTAACGGTTTGGCAAGCTAAGCACCTGCTGGCAAGCAGTACAGATCACACTAGAACCGCCACCTGTCAAGATCATGACGCCCGCAGGCCCACCCACTGCATGACCTGCGATCGCCAGCTCTGTCTTTACGGCCAAGATGCACTCATCCAAATCATCTTCAGAGTCTGCTGTGGCGTCAGGATGCTCATCTTTCCAGGCTTCTGCCAAGAACAACGCCATTTTTGCTAAATGAGTGCTGAAGTCAAACGCCTGCCAGGGGTCGGCTATGGGTTCAATTATTGTCTTGGTCATTGTCTCCGCATAGGGGCGTTCTGCCTGCGCTAGCTTTGACGCGTCAACCGAGTCTCCATTCAGATTTGTGTTCAAAAAATTCATTCCGCTAGTTCCTTAAACAACACCAGTGGAAGATGACCCAGATCAACTAAATACAAACAACCCTGTTAATTTATGGCCTGCCGATCAAGTTGCTAAATGTAGGCTGCTCTAGATCCCACCTACGTAGAAGTACGGTACTAGGCGAGAGCTTTGCCATAGAGCAATCGGCTCAGAATGTAAGATGCGTATTACAG
>CASBQJ010000434.1 GCA_949127705.1 Synechococcales cyanobacterium PMM_0085 | reverse complement strand
GCCAGCGTATTGAGTGGAATTGACACCTCATTTCCTGCCGTATCGGGGATCAAATCTACCCCCAGAATGCCACTAGACAAATCCAGCACCACCGGAATGCTAGAACTGCCGCTGACAACCGTAAATGGAATCTGTAAAGTATTCCCAAAGTCGAGGGTGTAGTTCAGATCGCCAAAGGGAGTCGTGAACGTGCTAATCAGCGCCCCATTCCCAAAATTTAGGGTGCCACTTACGTCACCCAGCGGGGTCGGCAGTGCAATGTCAAACTGCCCATTAGCAAACGGCACAGTCCCCGACAGGTCGGTCAATGCATCCGTCAGAAAGTCTCCTACCAGGCTAGAAAACTGAAGCGACCCGGTTAGCAGCTCGTCGCCCGTCGATAGATCTCCCGCGAGCGCGCCGTTCTCAATGGTGACGGTGCCGTTGAGGTCTTGAAAATCGGCGGTAGCTTGATTGAGCAAATCAACTAGATTGTAAGTGCCCACCAAGTCTCCTAGGGGAGACGTGACGTCACTAGTCAAGGTGCCATTGGCAAACGTCAGGGTGCCATCTGCCTGTTGCAGAGCGGCGGTTAGGTCATCTACTGCTGAATTGAAGCTGGCAGCAGGAACCGAGGATGGGGTCGCTCCCGAAACCAGGGGATCTAGACCACCAAGCAGGGGGGCGATCGCCGAAATAACGGTAGATTCAAGACCATTTAGGGTCATGGTTTGCACTCCTAGTTTTTAGGGCGGGACATAAAAGCCACTCCTTACCCTAGTGAAGATGCAGAAAATCGGCAATTTTGTTCTGCGCGATAGATGGAAACTCTGTCTTTAGGTAGAGAGCCGCGCCCGTTGAACGCCGGGATGAATGGCTAGGTAAATACCGCTCTGTACCAGTACAACCGCCGCAAAGTGTACCTTCTCGGGATGGCTGGCCTGCGTCACAGTTAACAAAGGGTTTATTTCAGTCTCTTTGGACGTTGTAGTAGATGTTGTAGTATGAGCGATCGCCACTCCGCTATTTCCCATTTTCTGGCTGCCACCCCGGAAACGCTGGGGCTGTTTTACGGATTTTTGGGAGTGCTCAGCTTTAGCCTCACCCTGCCCGCTACCCGAGTGGCCGTCGTGGATCTAAACCCTACCTTTGTTGGCCTGGGGCGCGGTGTCATTGCCGGGATATTAGCGGCGATCGCCCTCTACATCACCCGCCAACCCTTGCCCTCACGCCGCCAGTGGCGCAGTTTGGCGATCGTGGCTTTAGGAGTGGTATTGGGGTTCCCGCTGCTCAGCGCGTGGGCCATGCAGCAACTCCCCGCTGCTCATGGGGCAGTTGTGTTGGGATTGCTGCCGCTGGCCACGGCGATCGCGGGTGTGTTGCGGGCAGGCGATCGCCCCTCTCTGGGGTTTTGGCTAGCCAGTGCAGTTGGCAGTGTCACCGTGGTTGGGTTTGGCGTCTGGTCTGGCGGCGGGCATTTAGAGGCAGCGCATTTAATTTTGTTGGCGTCGGTGGTGGCTGCGGCCATGGGCTATGCCGAAGGGGGGCGACTGGCTAGAGCCTTGGGTGGGTGGCAGGTGATTAGCTGGGCGCTGGTATTGGCCGCACCGTTAGAGCTGATTCCGACGGCGATCGCCATTGCTCGGCACGGGTTAGTTGCCTCTCCCACGGCCTGGATTGGCTTTGCCTACGTGTGCTGCATTAGCCAGTTCGTCGGCTTTTTTGCTTGGTATCACGGGTTGGCGATCGGCGGAGTGGCGCGAGTTGGGCAAATGCAGCTCCTCCAGCCATTTTTGACGATTCTGGCCTCGGCGGTATTGCTGGGGGAAACCATTACGCCTATGACGCTGGGAGCTGCCAGCTTAGTCATTGCCAGCGTTGCCCTAGGACGACGCGCCGCCGTTCGCAGTGTGTCTCCTTGAGGCAGATATTTCCCCTCAATCCACCTCACCCAACCGGATGATTGCCACTCATTATAAAAAACAGTATATTTAGATACAGAAGAAAACGTTCATCCCCTGCGTGGACATATCAAATAGCATTGTCAGTCGGGACGGAAGTAAGGACTATTCCTGAAGGAACGCGCTTCTCTTCACGTGGTACTCATCAAAAACATTGGAGAAGCGACCTATGAAACTCATTTATCGCGGCGCAACCTATAACTACGATCCCAGCCAAGCTAGAGTTGGCAATACCGGACAGCCTGTGAGATCGACACAACGCGCGCGCGCTCCCTACACGCTAATTTATCGCGGAGTGACAACCGTCGTTGATCCCGCTGCACCTCCCGCTTGGGCAGCGGCTTTGCCAGCCGTTTACAATTTGATTTACCGGGGCACGACTGTTCAGGTGAGCCGCAATGCTCAGGGGCAGGCGATCGCCACTGCTCAACCAGTCACGACAATGCGGACGCGCTCTACTGCCCAACCCAGCCATGCGTTTGCCGCTGGTCACCCTGGCTTAGGTAGAGTGCATCAAACCAACCTCTTAAACAACGTGCAGCGCCGCTTAGATGTGGCTCGGGGGCGGGGAGATATGGCTCTGGTCGATTTGCTAGAGTCTGAACGGCAGCAGATTGCCGCTTAGTCACTGCTCTAGTAGTCTGAGGCGTAAATCTACCCACCGTTCGTAGTGCAGGCTTCCAGCCTGCGTGGGCATCTTGCCCGCCCAAGCTTCCAGCCTGCGCGGGCATCTTGCCCGCCCTACAGGAGCTAAACTTGTGCCGTCTTCTACTAGTTTGAGAGAAAGCACGTAACACAATAAAAGCCCACCATTGGTGGGCTTTTATTGTGTTACGTCATGCCAATTCAAATGGAGGATGCGATGGATTGTGGAGGGCATGGCGGTGCCAGTGCCCCTACCCATGCGATGGATTGTGGAGGGCATGGCGGTGCCAGTGCCCCTACTCAACCAGCAAGTGTCAGGCTGTCGCCGTTTCTGGGTAGCAGACTTTGGTACCGCCCAGACCGCAATAGCCGTTGGGATTTTTGGCTAGGTATTGCTGGTGATAGTCTTCGGCGTAGTAGAACTCAGGAGCGTCTAAAATTTCGGTCGTAATCTCACCAAACCCCTGAGATTTAAGCGCCTGCTGATAGCTGACCGAAGACGCCTCAGCCAACTGATGCTGTGACGCAGAGTAGGTGTAAATTCCTGAGCGATATTGAGTGCCTGTGTCGTTGCCTTGGCGCATCCCCTGGGTGGGGTTATGGCTTTCCCAAAATACCTTCAGCAGGTCTTCGTAGCTGACCACTTTAGGATCAAATACGACAAGCACGACTTCGTTGTGGCCAGTTTTGCCGCTGCACACTTCCATGTAATTGGGGTTGGCAGTGACGCCAGCCGCATATCCTACGGCGGTAGTGTAGACGCCAGACTGTTGCCAAAACTTGCGTTCGGCTCCCCAAAAACAGCCTAGGCCAAATACGGCAGTTTCCATGCCAGCTGGGAAGGGAGGTTGGAGCGGGTTGCCGTTGACAAAGTGGCGAGCGGGCACGGCCATCGGTTGCGATCGCCCCGGCAGCGCTTCGTCAGGAGTGGGGAGTGTAGACTTTTTGCCAAATCCAAATAACGCCATGCGGGTTCACCTTTACGGGGTATTTTCTACGTTTTGTTATGCCTTCTTTTATGTTGACATCCTCACCACGCAAATCAAAGATTATGCGTGGTGATTCCCCGGATTACTCCGAAGATTTCCTGCTTCACAGACTCTTAACTAGGCAACGGCTAAGCCATTCACCCCCGCCAAACCGTCTCCACAGGCAATTTATTTAATGTCCACTATGTGCCCCACAGCAGACAGAAAGGCTCACTAGTCATTGATCAATTACGTTTCTGCTCTCGGAGTCCAGTTATGGATATCCTGCAAGGATCGTCATCGGGTGATAGCTAATTATACACTGAAAACCATGCACAGTAAGCTGTTTGATCCCTCCGGTTGCCCGCCGCTTCACCCCCAAGCCTGCGGCTATGGGCGGAGCACTACGACGGATCTTGGTAGAACACACTCTGGGTTATCGGAGGGATTGAGCAGAGCCGAACTCTGAGCCGAGACGACGTTGTTAGAGGGTGTCAGGAGGACGGGACGGGGCAGGAGTCGCTGCAAATTCGGTGCGACCAACCTACGCTAGCAAATCTAAGAGCTGGGCTTCGGTTAATTCGGCAACACCCAACGCCCGTGCCTT
>CASBQJ010000433.1 GCA_949127705.1 Synechococcales cyanobacterium PMM_0085 | reverse complement strand
CTATATGCATTGGGCAAAACCGATCGCCAGTATTGGCAGCAGGCGATCGCCCAATTCCCGGCGCAGCCGCGCTCAATCGAAATTGCCAAAACGCTGCTGCAAGAAAACCCTAACCAGCCTCAGCTCTTGCTTCAGGTGGCGCGCTATGGCCGCACCATTGCCGAGCACAAACCCTGGCTCGATCGGCTGGTGCAAACCTACGCTGCTGACCTGAAGCCCGCAGACTGGGAGGCGATCGCCTTCAACTATTGGGAGCAGGGTCGCTACGGCAGCGCCAGTCGTGCCTATGTCAACGCTCCCCGCACAGCGCTCACCGCCTACCGGATCGGGCGCGGTGCCCAGCTCGACAGCCGCCCCGCCGCCGCCATCCCTGCCTATCAACAAACCGTCCAAGACTTTCCTAACACCCCCGAAGCCGGACTGGCTCTGACCCGACTGGCACAACTCGCCCCCACCCCAGAGGCCGCGATTCCCTACCTCGACCAGGCGATTCGTGACTACCCCGACCGCGCCGCAGAAGCCCTACAAACCAAAATTGCCCTGCTTAAAAAAGAGCTGAACAGCCCCGTGGCGGCGGAGCAAGCCCAAAAAACCTTACTAGAGCAATATAGCCAGTCTGATGCCGCCGCCGACCTGCGCTGGACGATGGCCGAACAGAAGTTTGCCGCCCAAGAGATTGCCGCCGCCTGGGCACTGGCTCGGCAAATCACCCAAGACAGCCCAGACAGTCCCCACGCCCCCGAAGCGGCCTTCTGGATTGGCAAGTGGGCACAGCAGTTAAACAAGCCCCACGAGGCCACCCAGGCGTTTGAGTATGTGCTCAGCCGCTACCCCGAGTCGTACTATGCGTGGCGATCGGCGGGGATGTTGGGCTGGGACGTGGGCGACTTTTCTACGGTGCGCCGCAAACTGCCTGCTGTGCAAGTAGAGGGCGATCCGCGCTCTGCCCAAGCAATCCACCGCCCCCTGCCCCCGGCTGGCTCTGACACCGTCAAACAGCTATACCAACTGGGTCAAACGGCCGATGCCTGGGCGCTGTGGCAGGTAGAATACACCAACCGGATGCAGCCTACCGTGGCCGAACAGTTTACCGACGGCATGATGCGGCTGAGCGTTGGCGATAATTTGGAAGGAATCTACCAGGTTTCTAGTCTGGCGAATCGCACCGAACCAGACGCACGGGCGCAATACAAGACCCTGCGGCAACAGGCTGGCTATTGGCAAACCCTGTTTCCGTTTCTGTTTACCCAGCCGATTCAGCAATGGTCTGTGGCGCAGCAGATCAACCCCATGCTGGTGACCGGGCTGATCCGTCAAGAATCGCGGTTTGAGCCAAAAATTGAATCGTCGGCTGGAGCAAAAGGCTTAATGCAGCTGATGCCCGATACCGCCAGATGGGTCGCCAGCAAACTGCCGTTGCCTCAATACAATGTCGAAGACCCGAGCGACAACATCCGCATGGGCGTTTGGTATCTGGACTATACCCACGAAACGTATAACGATAACTCCTTGTTTGCGGTTGCCAGCTACAATGCGGGGCCAAATGCCGTAGCAGGCTGGATTGATCGCTTTGGGTTCAGCGATGAAGACGTGTTTGTCGAGCAAATTCCCTATCGCGAAACCAAAGGCTACGTTGAGTCGGTGTTCTCGAATTATTGGAACTATCTGCGGCTTTACAACGCCGACATTTCCAAGCAGCTGGCCACCTATGCGCCATCGCACCGAGCCTTGAGCCAGCCGCCCGTTCAACAGCCTGCCGAATCGTCTACTCCGCCTGCGGTTCAGCCCGCCGCTCAACCGCCTGCTCCATAGCGATCGCACACCATTGCGTTTCTAAGGGTACTGAAACCCTAGAATTAAAAGGACGCAATAGGCAACTGGCTGGGAGGGTTTGTGAAAGTCGCAGTGACGGGTGCAACGGGGTTTGTGGGAACTCGATTAGTGGAACGGCTTCAGGCGGACGGGCATCAGGTGGTCGCCCTAACGCGCAGCCTGGAGCGGGGAAATGCAGCATTCTCCTCAACGGCGTTCCCCAATGTGACGGTGGTGGCCTACACGCCCCTAGAGTCGGGCGACTGGCAAGGGGCGATCGCCACCTGTGATGCAGTAGTGAACTTGGCCGGGGCTGGCATTGCCGACGAGCGCTGGACACCCGAACGCAAGCAAGAAATTATCGACAGCCGCGAAACCGCCACCCGCAAAATTGTGGAGGCGATCGCCCAGGCCAATCCCAAACCGTCGGTATTGGTTAGCTCATCGGCGATCGGCTACTACGGCAGCAGCGAAACCGCTAGCTTTGACGAAGTTAGCCCCGCCGGGGACGATTTTTTGGCGCAAGTCTGCCAGAAATGGGAAGCCGCCGCCCAACCCGTCACCGCCAGCGGCACCCGACTGGTAATTTTGCGCACTGGGATTGTGCTGGGCATGGGCGGTGCGGTCGCCAAAATGGTCTTGCCGTTCAAGCTATTTGCCGGAGGCCCCATTGGCACCGGACGGCAGTGGTTTTCCTGGATTCACCGCGATGACTTGGTTAGCCTGATTATCAAAGCCATTACCGATTCCAGCATGGCAGGCAGCTTCAACGCCACCGCCCCGCAACCCGTACGCATGGCAGAATTTTGCACCATCATGGGCGACGTGATGAACCGACCGTCCTGGCTACCTGTGCCGTCCTTTGCCCTAGAAGCCCTGCTCGGTGATGCGGCGCAAGTGGTGCTGACGGGGCAGCAGGTGTTGCCCAAACGGACTCAGGAGACAGGGTTTCAGTACCAATATCCTGCCGTGAAGCCAGCATTAGAAGAGGTTTTGAAAGCCGTCTGACCCCCGATTTGTAGGGACATGGCACTGCCATGTCCGGGAATATGGCTACACAGCCGGGAATTGGCTATACATCCGGGAATTTGGACATGGCAGTGCCATGTCCCTACCCCAGTATTGGCCAATGTCAGGACGTGTATGTCCGGGAGTTTGGTTACAGGTTTGGGAATTGGCTATACATCCGGGAATTTGGACATGGCAGTGCCATGTCCCTACCCCAGTATT
>CASBQJ010000432.1 GCA_949127705.1 Synechococcales cyanobacterium PMM_0085 | reverse complement strand
TAACGTCTTTGGCTTCACCGTTTAGTCCGATGCGGCGACTAACTGACCGAAGGTAGGATCCGTCGCGGCCATAATTTGGCCCTTGTCATCGGCTAAGAAAAATTCTTCCCCTGCTAAAGCAGTGTCGCCAAACACCTGGTTCAAGTTGCTTGCAGGAATACGTGCTCGAATAATAGCCACTGTCTTGCCGGTCTCAGTATCTTTAATCGGAGCAATAGCAATAATACTAAATCTGCCGTTGCTTTTAGTAACTTGTGGAAAACCAATGAGCGGTTGGTTAGCTTTTAGAGCGGCTTGAAAGTAATTTCGGTCAGCCAGACTTTTTGGCTGAGGATTGCTGGGATCCTCTGTTGTTTTAGCCAGCACGTTGCCCTTCAAGTCGCTCACCATGATGCTGTCGTAGATTCGGACCTCCCCATTTTTTTTAGAAAGTACATATTGGTCAAGCAGTTTTTGCTTGTCTGCCAAGGAAACTGTATTTCTCAGCTGAGGTTCTGCGAAAACGTTAAGCTGAGCAAATGACTGAATATCGCCGTAGCGTTCATCCATAAAGTTATTTAACTTACGCTCTAAGTTAGAGGCACTGTTCTCTTGCGATGCAAACACCTGTTGCCGAATACTCTGATTCGTCACCAGGTAGGTGGTAGTTCCCACCAGCAAGATCGGAGACGTGCCAATCATCATGCCCAGAAAGACGGCCTTGGTTCGGACGCTTAATCGCTGCCACCAAGCACTTGATCCCCTGGAAGACTGCCGCAACGGGTCTAGTCCGGGCTGAATTTTCAGCCGGGTGGGGGAGCCGCCTATTGACGGTTCAACAGCATCTGGCTGCCACGAGGATGACAAGGCAAAGCTATCGGTGCTGCTGGGTGCTGCTTGAACCGGATCAAACGGTTGATCAGCCCGCCTGCTTTGAGAAGATGAATTGGAGGACGTATGAGTCATGAGTAAGCCCTTTAGAGCTGAATACGTTGGAGTTGAGCAATAGATCAGGAGTTGAGTGAACGCAATACTGCAATTGCTTGCAGTTCAAAGCTTCGAGATTTTGTCAATAATGGCTTTTGCTTCTAAAACCGCTAACATGGTTTCGTCAGACTTCCACCAGTACCCGCGCAAAAGTGGTGCCATTTCAGATGTCATCGTGGTAGATGTCAACGCCTGGATCACGCTAGGATCGCACCATTCAACATCTTCTACTCGATCAACCACTAGCCCCAATGTCTGGTTTTTCTGAGTAGATGCTTGATCTTGAACCTGTAGCACAACAGCTGTATGAGCAATCCGAATCGTCTGTTGATAGTACGGAATTAATCCACCCAAATGTCCTAAATCGACCATCCAAAGCACTTCACCGCGCCAGTTGTATACCCCCATCACGCAGGCAGGCATGTGGGGAATCGGCACAATCTGGTTAGCCGGAATCGTCAGCACCTCAGCGACCTGCTGAATCGGGAGGAAAACGTTCGTCTCTGGGACAAGGTGCAGTCGGAGAAATTGTTCTTCGGTATCTTGGGTTGAAACCGGATCCTGGTCTTCAACGTGGTTTGCTAAGGCAGGAGCATCTGGCAGTGATAAAGCATCAGACATTGTCATGATTCCAGACTTAATGGTTAAGATCCCAGTCTTAATGGGTAATCAATTGCTTGACCGTGCGGACAAGCTCTTCTTGATCAATCGGCTTGGCAATGTAAGCATTAGCTCCCTGTTTCATCCCCCAAAAGCGATCCATTTCACCGCTTTTTGTAGAGCACATCACAATCGGAATGTCCTTCGTAGCCATTTCAGCCTTGAGCTGTCGGCAAACTTCAAAGCCACTACATCCAGGCAAAACAACATCTAAGATGATCACATCAGGCTTCTGTTGCTTTAAAGTGGCGATCGCTTCTTCTCCACTTTGCGCAATCAAAACATTAATCCCCGCCTGCTGCAAACAACCGATCAAAATTTGCATTTCGGTCAACGAATCTTCAACTACTAACACGGTTCCCATAGATTTTATCCATGAATAAATAACAACAATTGATCAGCGTTTTGACGTTGAGACATTAGCTGCACCCTGCTCTAAATGCTTGCGAATTTCGCTTAGCACTGCTTCAGCATTCAACGGTTTAGCCAAGAAGCCGGATGCTTTTGCAAAATTAGCTCGAAGCCGATTTGCATAGCCATCGCTTCCAGTCAAGATGACGATCGGCGTGTCACGAAAACAAGAAAGTTTGCGCAATTGTTCACATAATTCATACCCATTCGCACCCGGCATCACCAAGTCTAAAAAGATAAAATCTGGCTTACGTGCCAACAACACGCTAATCGCTCGCAGTGGACTTTCCACACCCACAAATTGGTAGCCAGCTGCCGTTAGCAGCGTGTCCATGGTATTGCGAACCAGAACACTATCATCGACGCAGGCAATCAAAGCCTTTGGGGCAACTGCTAAAGCAGCAGCTGGCGGTGGTTTAGATTGGCTCAGGCTACGGGGATAGACGAGGGCAGGCAAATCTACAATGGTAATTAGTTCGATCCACTCCAACTGAATAAACGGTAATAGCGAAGCCGTCACTTCTACCACATCTCGCTGCATTTGTACGGCCAGATCGTACAGTGTTTGCTGCCCATTGAGCCGTTGCACCAACATTTGATAGACCTGGGCTGAGCAGTGTTCTCGTAATTGTTCTGCCTGCCGAATGATAGGGGCTTTGTGTGGTGAGTAGGCCGTGAGTTTAGCATCTTGCCATGATTGCCAACGCCGCTCAGCCTTAGCTATAATATTATCTATCTGCACTAAATTGATTTGTGACACAGATAGATGATCATGCTGAATTTGGCTAGTGACATTTGCCGCTTGCTGGACATCAAACAACGCTTCAGCCAACGTTGCCAGCACTACCTCTGTTGCTTGTTCAGGAGTAATTTTTTGCTTTGCTACCCATAGCTTTAACAACGTATAGTCCCAGCTAATGGAAAAAGCATCCGCACCAGCATTCGCTAACTCCGCCTGCCATCCTAATCGATGAGTTGATAGCCGAGGGCAGTGTACGGCTAGGTTTCTGCGCCAGCGTCGCATTGGGTGATTTCCACCAGTGGCATACATGCTGTCGCCTTGGAATAGATGGCATACCCACTGCGACTCCATCGTAGGGATCCATGAAAGCTGGCCAGTAAATTTCAGCTGCTTTAGACCGCTAAAAAATTG
>CASBQJ010000431.1 GCA_949127705.1 Synechococcales cyanobacterium PMM_0085 | reverse complement strand
TCGAAATTCGCGGAGCTGATGCGGCTGAGTTTTTGGAGCGAGTCTATACCGGGCGCTACGCCAATCTCAAGGTTGGCATGACCCGCTACGCGCTGATGCTAGATGAGTCGGGAGTGATTATTGATGATGGCGTGATTGCTCGACTGGCACCCGATCACTTTTACTTCACCACGACGACTTCGGGTGCTGCCAGCGTTTACCGCGAACTGTCACGGCTCAATACCCTGTGGCGATCGCAGTGCGGCTTAGTTAATCTCACAGGAGCGCGATCGGCGGTCAATCTGGCGGGACCTGCGGCTCCTGCGGTGCTGTCACATTTGACGGATTTAGATCTCTCTAGTGAAGCGTTTCCCTATTTAGGCGTGCGGCAGGCCAACGTGGCAGGCATTCCCGCCATCCTAATGCGCGTTGGCTTTGTGGGGGAATGGGGCTACGAAATTCATGTTGCGGCAGATAGGGCGGTTACCCTCTGGGATGCCGTGATGTCAGCTGGCGCGGCCTACGGCATCTGTCCTTTTGGGGTGGAAGCGCAGCGGCGACTGCGGTTAGAAAAAGGGCATTTAATTGTCGCTCAAGACACCGATGGCCTCACAACGCCGTTGCAGGCTGGCTTGCCGTGGGCAGTGAAAATGGACAAACCGTTTTTTATCGGTCAGCGCAGTCTGCAAATTGTAGCGCCCCGACCGCTCAAACAGACGCTAGTAGGATTCACCCTGGATGCCCAGTTTCAGCCCACGCCGCCCCAGGAATGCCATTTAGTCATCGACCAAGGCGAAATCGCTGGACGCATCACCAGCATTGCCTTTAGCCCCACCTTGCAGCAGCACATTGGCCTAGCCTATGTCACGCCAGCGTTAGCGGTTGTCGGTACGCGCCTCACCATCCGACTCTCCGATCGCTCCCTCGTCACCGCCACCATCACACCCACACCGTTTTACGATCCCCAAAACCACCGCCAAAAAGTGAATGTGATCTCATCCAATCAGACACTAATAGACATACCGCAAGAGACGCGATCGCACACGCTACTAGATATAGATGTAAACTCAAGTCTCAGCCTGATAAATCTATCTCATTTGACTCGTTTTGGCGTTAAAGGAGCAGGTGCCAGCGCATGGCTAACTAGCCAAACCATCCCGATTCCCACGTGCCCCAATAGCTGGCTACCCCTGCCCAATGGCGGACTGGTGGCTCGTTTAGGGCTAACCGAGTTTTTAGTTGAAGATAATGGGTGCGATCCGGTAGCGCCCTTATTAGCCGCCGCCTGCCAGCCCCCACCAGAAGCCGTCTACCCGGTGCTGCGCCAAGACCTAGCGATCGCCCTCTCTGGCACCGCCGTCCCCGACCTGCTGCTGCAAACCTGTAGCGTCAACGTTCGGGCACTGGATCTGCGCGATCGCCCCGTCATTCTCACCTCTATGGCGGGAGTTGCCGTCACTGTGTTACCGGGAGAGCGGCAGGGGATACCGTTCTATCGCATTTGGTGCGATGGGACGTTTGGCGCGTATTTATGGCAAACCTTGGAGGCGATCGCCGCAGAGTTAGACGGCAGCGTAACGGGATTTGAGCAGATCCCTGATTGACAAACGAACCTTAACTTGTAACCTGTATGTGTGGAATTGTTGGACTCTTGATCAAGAAACCAGAACTGCGCGACTGCTTAGGGGAGCTGATGGTGCCAATTTTGCTGGGGATGGCGCAACGGGGTCCCGACTCTGCCGGACTGGCTGTGTTTACCGATAGCTTGGACGATACGCACCGCAAATACAGCCTGTATGCTGGCGGGCAACCGTTTGACTGGAACGGCTTAACTCACGCGTTTCAAACTGCTTTTGACATCGCACCCGCCATGCAGCTCAATGGCAATCATGTCGTACTCAGTTCAACTCTGGCACCAGAGGCCGTCAAAGCATGGCTAAAGCAGCACTATCCCCAATTACACATCCTGTCTACCGGGCGCACCATTGACCTTTACAAAGAAATCGGTCAGCCCGCTGCGGTGGCCGATCGCTACAATTTCAAATCCCTGAAAGGGTCTCATGTCGTCGCCCATACCCGGATGGCCACCGAATCAGCGGTAACGCCCGCCCATGCTCATCCCTTTACCGCTGGTGAAGATTTTTGCCTGGTGCATAACGGCTCGCTATCTAATCCCAATGCGCTGCGCCGTAAGCTAGAGCCGCAGGGGATTTGCTTTGAAACCGACAACGATACTGAAGCCGCCTGCCGCTTTTTGGAATGGCGGATGCGTGAAGGCGATGACCTAGAAACGTCGTTGCAGAAGGGCTTTGAGGAACTGGACGGGTTTTACACATTTCTGATGGGCACGGCTAATAAGCTGGCGCTAGTGCGCGACGCCTTTGCCTGTAAGCCTGCGGTGGTAGCCGAGACCGATGACTATGTGGCGATCGCCTCCGAATTCCATGCCCTGGCGCATCTGCCCCATATCAACCAGGCTCAAATTTATGAACCTGCCCCAGAGGAGCTATACGTATGGACAGTGTAACGAGTGTAACCAGTGCGACCAGTCAGACAACCCTCAGTTTTGACCTGCGCCAAACGCCGCTGCGGCAAGTGAATCAGTTTTTGCATGATGTTCAAACTGTCCACAGCACTCAACCTGTACAAATTCTCAATCCCGACGGGGCGCACAATATTGCCGTCGGGCTAGATGCGCTTTTGCAGGTCGAAATTGTCGGGCATACGGGCTACTACGCGGCAGGCATGAACCAGCTGGCTACGGTCACCATTGTGGGGAATGCTGGCCCTGGTGTGGCGGAAAATATGATGTCGGGGCGGGTGCAGGTGCAGGGGTTTGCCTCTGTCTCGGCCGGCGCGTCGGCACAGGGG
>CASBQJ010000430.1 GCA_949127705.1 Synechococcales cyanobacterium PMM_0085 | reverse complement strand
GCAATCTGGATGCGGATAACTCCTGGCAGGTGATCAAAATCCTGAAGAAGCTGAATACTGTCGGCATTACCGTCATCGTCACTACCCATGACGATCGCCTGGTGCGGATGTCAAACCATCCAGTCGTCGAATTACGTAACGGGCGACTATTTAAGGTGCCTAGTTAGGCAAGAGACAAAAAACCTCCGGCATTTTGCTGGAGGTTTAATTTAGGGTGCATCTATTTCAGACTTCACTGTCAAGAGATAAAAATCCGGAAAAAGATTCCTTTCGGTCAATCTTTCTATCTAGTAAAAGACGGCGCAAGTTTAGCTACCGTAGTGCGGGCATCTTGCCCGCGCAGGCTGGAAGCCTGCACTACGAACGGTAGGCAGATTTACGACTCAGACTACTAATCACTCACTCAAATCCCTGTTCTCGCCAGGGCACCGGGTCAACAGATTGCCCGTTGACGTATAGCCCCCAGTGCAAATTTGGCCCTGTCGCCGAACCCGTTGCCCCGATCGCCCCAATGCGTTGGCCGGCGGCGACCACATCGCCCTCTTGCACATCAATCCGGCTGAGGTGAATGAAAATACTGCTCACCCCCTGGCCATGATCGACCCCAACCGTGTTGCCATGGATCACAAACCCATCGGCTTCCCGACCCACTAGCACCACCCGGCCAGCCGCCGGAGCCGTTACGGCTGCCCCTGTGCCGCCGCCGTAGTCCACGCCTTTGTGGTAATAATCGGCCGCAAATACGCCGTTGTAGTAGCGGCGGACGCCAAACGGAGTCGTTACTCCACCGACGGCGGGGCGAGCAAACGGGCCGTTCCAGTATTTTTGCGGCGTCACGAGCTGCTTAAACTGGTTGACTCGGCTCAGTTCATGCTCAGTGGCACCAGAACCACCGCCTCGAACCGTAATTCGCTGCGTCGAAAATGAGCGATCGCGCAAGGTCAGCGTGGTGGTTTGAGGTGCGCCCATGCCAGTCACCCGCAGCTCTTTCCGACCCGGTCGATCCAGCGGTGTGGTCGGCACCAGCGCCCGATAGCGGTCTGTGCCAATCGCAAAGGCTGGATAGGTAGCCGCACCAAAGGTCACTGATGGCGGTGATGTCACGGCAGCGTCGGCATGGATCACGACCGAGATCGTATCGCCCAGTTGCGGGGTGAGTGGCGATATCTGCACCACAGTGGCTCGGGCGGGCACGCTCAAGGCTGCGACTAAGGCGATCGCTCCCAACACCACAGCTGCGACTCCCCGCTGCTGCCAAACCCAGCGGCGCAGAGCAGAGACAACCGTGACCATCTGGCTCAGAAAAAGTGTCATAGGTTTCAGATAACTCAAAACTCAAAATTCAAAACTCAAAACTATTCAACGCTGCTCCCCGAGCTGCACCGTATAGGTTTCGCCCATCGCAAAGACGCGATCGCCCTCCACCAACCGCCGCCCGCGCTGCACCTCGGTTTGCTGATTCACCCGCACTTCCCCGGCCTGAATCAGCATTTTGGCCTCGCCGCCCGTTTGCACCACGCCTGTCCATTTCAAAAATTGGTCGAGCTTAATTGTGTTGTCTGCTGTTGCCATAGAATTTAATTTCAGCGATCGCGATTTCTAATTCTCCTGCCTCTATTCTGCTGTATCTTTGCGGCGGCTGATTAGATCGCACAGCAGAGCCAACCCGCTAGCTTTCTAGGCCAAGTATCCCCTGGTCGCCGTCTAGGTAAACCGGAATGCCCACCGGGAGGCAGGCATTGCTGCCGTCGTGGCCAAATGGCAGGTCGGAAACAATCGGCAGCCCCAAGTCGGCAAGGCGATCGCGCAACACTCCTTCCACCGGGAAACTGGGCACATTTGGCGGCGCATCGCACTGGCTAAATCGCCCCAACGCAATGCCGTTAACCTGTTTAAAAATGCCACAGGTGCGCCAGTAGGTCAGCATCCGGTCAATTCGGTAGGGAGCTTCTGACACGTCTTCTAGTGCCAAAATCACGCCGTCTAAACTGGGCTGAAACGGGGTATGCAGCAGATGCGTGGCCACCGTCAGATTTCCTGGCAGCAAAATCCCACGGGTGCGCCCTCCCCCCCAGCCAATCCCTTTTAGTGGCGGCAAACTGCCTGCCTGCACCCAGTCAAACAATCGCGCTACTGACCAGACAGGCTCTACCCCCAAGGTGGTCAGTACGGGGGCATGCAGTGCAGATATCTGCTGCTGCCCCAAGCTCCACAGCAAGCCCGTAATGTCGGAAAACCCAATCAGCCACTTGGGTGCCACCGTTGGCCACTGCCAATCTTCTAGCAGCCGGGTCGCGCCATAGCCGCCCCGCGCACACAAAATACCTCGACAGTCTGGGTCGTTCCAAGCGTCGTATAGCTGCGATCGCCGCTCTTGATCTGTACCGGCCAAATAGCCCCAGCGTTTATCAAAATTGGGCGGCACTTCTACCCGGTACCCGTGCGATCGCCACACCTCTACCCCCTTATGAAACGATTCCATTTCCCGCAACGTGCCGCTGGGCACAATCACGCGGAGCAAGTCACCAGGTTGAAGCGGAGCGGGAGGGGTGCAGGGGAGCATTCAGGAAAGGATGAAGGGGGAAGAAAGAAAGATATAGGAGGTTTCCCTTTACCCTACGGGTTTTTTGGCAAACTGCAAAATTCCGACGGCGATCGCCTGCGATAGTTTGGCGCGGTAGCTGGGGTTGGCCAGGTTGAGGGCGTCTTGAGTGCCTGTGAGGAAACCCAGTTCTAGGTGGATGGCGGCAATGGTGGGCGATCGCAAAATGGGAAACGTAGCGGCTTTGATGCCCCGATCGGTCAGTTGAAGGGTTTGCACCAAGTTGGAGTGTACCAGCTGGGCTAAGGCAGCACTGGCGGCGGTGCTGGGATACTGATAGGTTTCTAGCCCGTTGACGTCAGGTTGCGGCGGGTTGGTCGCATTCAGATGCAGGCTAACGAGGACGCTAGCATTGGCGGTTTGGGCGATCGCCAAGCGTTCGGCAGCCGACAGCGTTCGATCCTCGGTGCGGGTCAAGACGACGTGAAGGTCGAATTTTCGCAGCACGGTGGCCGTGTCGAGGGCGATCGCCAGCACCAGGTCTTTTTCTGGAACGCTGCCAATTCGACCAGATCCAATGTCGGAGCCGCCATGCCCTGGATCTAACACGACGACGGGTTGCCCAGCCGTCGGGGGTGGAATTGCTGTGGCTTGACCGCTGATCTGGGTCGATGAACTGGCCGATGGGCTGGCCGGGGCGTTAGTAGGTGGGGTGCTAAATGAGCTAGCTGGGGTGCTGGCAGTCGCGCTGGCGGTGGAATTAGCAGACGCACTGGCAGTCGCGCTGGGATCTACGATGTAGGGCGAACTAATGGCAGGCGATCGCCCCGACTGCACTAGGGCCTGATAGACCATGGCGCTGACTTCGGCGCGGCTGGCTTCGCGGGTCGGTTGCAGCCGCGACACTTGCGGATAGTTCACCACTAGCCGATGGGCGGTGGCGCTGGCTACCACGGGCTGGGCAAAGGCGGGCACGCTGCCGGTATCGGTGTAGCGGTTCAATAGGGCCAGGTCTCCGGCGGGTAGTTCTAGGCCGTTGACCAACGATAGCAAGACTTCAATCCGGGTAATATTTTGCTCAGGCCGAAAGGTGCCATCCCCACTGCCCGACAACAGCCTGCCCTGGTAAACGCGCTGCACGGCGGTAGCAGCCCAGTGCTCCGGCGGCACGTCGCTAAAGCTAATGCTTGCCCGTTTTGGCAGCGGGTTGAATGTGCTGACCAGCAGCGCGGCATATTGGGCGCGGCTCATGCTGCTATCGGGTCGAAAGCTGCCGTCTTCAAACCCGCTGACCAGGCTTTGGCTGGCTAGCCCTCGGATAAAGTCGGACGCCCAATGCCCCGACAGGTCGGCAAAGGACACGGCAGCGGCATCGGGGGTGACAATGTAGGGTGAGGCGATCGCCCGGGCTTGCCCCGTCACCACCAGCGCCTGATAAATCATGGCGGCGACTTCAGCCCGAGTTGTGTCTACCATTGGCTCGATCAGGTCAATTTGGGGATGGTTGATAACCAGCCGCTTTTGGGTGGCTGTGGCCACTGCTGTGGTGGCATAGGTGGGAATTTGAGCGCGATCGCGATAGAGTCCCAGAGCGCCCGAGTTGCCCCCCACTAAGCCCAGACCGTTGACCAACGACACCAGGGTCTGCACCCGTGTCAGGTTCAAATCGGGGCGAAATGTCCCGTCGGGGAAGCCCGCTAGAAACCCCATCGCTTCGGCTTTGGCGATCGCCGCCAGACCCCAAAAGTCGGGAGCCACATCGACAAAATTGCTGCTCTGCCGCTGCACTGGCAAGTCAAAGGCGCGGGCAATCAACGCCGCATACTGAGCGCGGGTAATGGTGAGGTCGGGTCTAAAGGTGCGATCGGGGAACCCGGAGATCATGCCGCGTTTGACCAGTTCTGCAATAAAACTCTCCGCCCAATGCCCTGTCAAGTCTGTGAGTCCCGTTTGCCCAGTGGTGGGAGGCTGCGTCGGAATTGGCGCTGGGCTGGGTTGCACCGGACTCGGAGTCGGCTTGGGCGCTGGCTTTTGTATCACCGTGCGGATTTGCTCTACCACCGCGCTTGCCGCCAGCTCTACTGCTTTGGCTCCGGTCGTAACCCCGACATTGATCCGAGTTGGGTTTAGCTGATTCCCCACCGATACCAGCACAGCCGCGCTGATATTGCGGACGTCTGAGCCAGCATTTGCTCGAAACACATTTCCGCCTGGGTCTTGAGATTTGCCCAGATCGGGTACAGCGTTCCCAATGATGGCCAATCCATCTTCTGTACTCCGCTCAATCCAGTTATTGCGCAGCACCGGGCGCGCTGTACCAGATACCACAACCCCCGCCCGGTTGTTCACTAGCTGGTTTTCGGTTAGCAGCGGGGCGGCACTGTCGCTAATGGCAATGCCGTAGCCGGTTTGCTGAAACACATTGCGACGGATTTCGCCCTTGGCATTGCGCGCCATCGAGATGCCGCTGGCGGCATTTTGCTGAAATACGCTGTCTACAATGGCTGGAGTAGCGGTGCCGCTGGCAAACACCCCTTCGCGGCCACAGTTAATAAATGTACATTGGGCGATCGCCGGAGCCGTAGATTCGATCCAAACGCCCGTGCCTCGCGGAGCCGTGTTGGTCACTGTGACCCCTCGCAGTTCAGCCTCTGTCTCTAACCGCAGCGCTACAACTTGGCGGGCAAAAGTAGGACTTAAATAATCGCCGCTGCCGCTGATCACTGTCTCCTGCCCGCGGTTGCCAGGATTTCCGACTACGACCACCCCCGCCGCCACTACCAGCGGAAATACCTCCCCACTCGCTACATTGTAGGTACCTGGAGCCAGTTGTACTGTCATCCCTGCTGTCGCTCTGCGCAGCGCTCGAGTTAGGGTTTGGTAAGGGTCGGCCTGACTGCCCGTGGCATCGTCTCGACCAACAGCGGGGTTGACATAGAGCATGCTAGAAGCTGAAGTGTTCACCATAGGGCTAAATCATAGCGGGTTTAATGCTCATGTTTCATGCTAATAACATAGGATTGAGTCCATGGCCGAACCAAAACTAGCGGGCGTTAAGCATGGGTCTGTAGGTATGATTAACCCAATGTTAGCGCTGCTTTTGACTTAAAATTTACCTGTTGCATTAAAGGCCAGGGTTAGACATCCGACCCAGTCTTTGTTCTTGCTGTTCTGGAGTCTGTTTT
>CASBQJ010000429.1 GCA_949127705.1 Synechococcales cyanobacterium PMM_0085 | reverse complement strand
GCCAGAAACACCCGACAACCTGCTCGAAGTGGTCGGTGTGCTCAAGAGCTATGGCATCGTGCTAGATGCTTATTGGCAAAATCTCACCTATATTGCCAATCATCAGTTCCTTGTATTGTTTCCGGTGTTTAAGTATTTCAATGGCGAGGTGACGCTGCCAAAACTACTGCGCCACTGGGGACACGATCGGATCAACTACGAATTTGCTGAATATTGCATGAAATCCATGTTTTGGCATGGCGGCGGTGGGTTGGATACCTATCTAGATTCACCAGAATTTTTAACCCGTGCCAGAGCCGCCACTCAGGCAAAGCTCCAGCCAAATTTGCCGATGCGCGGCATCAACCGCCTGTTTCCCGATTTTCTGCCAGAGCAGGTGCGCGTCATGGCCTACTACAGTGCTCTGGGGCAGTTTTGGCGAGTGATGAGCCAGATGTTTTTGGAACTGTCGGATCTATACGACCAGGGCAAGATTAGGGCGATCGCCGATGTGGTTGCCCATATCCAGCAGCGGTTAGTCGATGCCGCTAGCCTGCCAATCACCTACGCAGTCACCATTGGCGGCCAGGATTACGACATCATTCCCGAGTCGGCAGGGCTAACATTTTTAGCCGATACAGCGGTGCCTTATATCGAAGCCGTATTTTTACGCTCGTTCCCGTTTTTTGGCACCGTTTCCTATAACGCTCAGGCGCACCAAATTTCTGCGCATCAAAAAGACTTTAACTATGGGGCACTGTTTGCCGATCCGCTACCGATTGGTGGGGCAGGCATCCCACCGACGCTGTTGATGCAGGATATGAGTCATTTCATCCCCGACTATCTGCACGCTTTCTACATGAACAGTTCGCGGGGTGAGGATGACTTACGGGTCAAAATCTGCCTCAGTTTTCAAAAATCCATGTTCTGCGTGACGACTGCTGCCATTCTGGGCACCCTGCCCCACCCGCTAGACACCGCCGAGCTACCGCAACAGCAAGCAAACCGCGCCTATATGGAAGGCTGGGTGGATCGACTGGCAGAGTCTCGCTTGCTGAGCGTGCAAGCGTAGGCGCTAAGACGGGACGGGCGATCGCCCAATCACACCGGATCGAGCCATCCATCCACAAAAGTAGAGACGCGATTAATCGCGTCTCTACAGGAAATTAAGATTATTTCAATTGCAGATACTTTTGGTCGCCATACATGTGAATTGTGTCTACAAAGCGAGTGGTGTTGGACTGGTTGGAGATAATCAAACTTTGAGTCCGAGCACCGCCCTTGAAGAAGCGGACACCTTCCATTAGTGTGCCGGATGTGATGCCGCAGCCTGCAAACAGCACGGTTTCACCAGAGGCCAGTTCGTGAGCGTCATACACCTTGTCATGATCGGTAATGCCCATCGAATTTAGGCGCTCGATGTTAGCTTCTTTGCTTTCACCAATCAGCCCTGTTTTAACGATCGCCGGATCATAGACCAATTGCCCTTGGAAGTGGCCGCCTAAGCAACGCATGGCGGCTGCCGAGATCACTCCTTCAGGCGCAGCGCCGATGCCCATCAACGCGTGAGTGGTAGTGCCAGCAAAGGCGCAAGAAATCGCCGCAGACACATCCCCATCCGAAATCAGCCGCACTCTGGCTCCCGCTTCACGGATTTCTTTAATCAAGTCAGCGTGGCGATCGCGCTTCATCACCACCACCACCAGTTCATCAATACTGCGATCGAGGCACTCGGCCAGAATCTGCAAGTTCTTGGTCGCAGAATAGTTAATATCGACTTTGCCCTTGGCCGCAGGGGGCGCAGCCAGTTTATTCATGTAGAAATCCGGGGCGGCAAACAGCCCACCCTTTTCAGAAATAGCCAGCACAGCCATCGAACCGGGTTGCCCATACGCACACAGGTTGGTGCCTTCACATGGATCGACTGCAATGTCGATTTCAATTAGTTCATCGGGGTTGCAAAACGCTTTAGCATCGGGGCTAGTGCAAATTCCTACTTCTTCACCGATATAGAGCATGGGCGCATCGTCGCGCTCCCCTTCCCCAATCACAATGCGGCCGCGCATATGAATCTTATTCATTCGCTCCCGCATGGCTTCTACAGCGACTCGGTCTGCTTCATTTTTGTCTCCCTTTCCCATCAACCGCGCCGACGCGATCGCAGCCTGCTCAACGACTTCAGTAATTTCTAAACCGAGTGTACTTTCCACCAAGCCTACCCTCCAAACTATTGATCTTGCGTCGTTCTACGAACTGTCCGCTGTCAAAAAGTTTATCAGACTTGGGGATCGGAGTTGAGTCACATCAGCATGAGCTTTGCCTGAGAAGCTGGGGATGAGCTTGCCTGTGCAGAGCGCGCATCGCCAAAAAAAGCACAGACCAAAAAAAAGCACAGACAATGGGTGGTACGTAACGACTCACCTTTGCCTGTGCCCATAGCTAACCATGAACGTGTAGAAGATCACCCTGAAAATTGAGTAGCCCATTCATTGACTGGCCAGCACCAACGTCTTGCTGCTAAACACTTGCTGCCAAGCACTTGCTGGAAAGCACTTGCAGTGGACTTGTTTAGCAGAATTAGTGCCTGCACTACGACGAGAATGAATGGAATACTAAGCTTGAATAGTTTGAAAATTAGTCTGGAAAATTATTATTACCACCTTAGCTCTACAAAATCAAGATGTAGCTAATCTTACTAAATAAGCAGTCTGCTTCAGTAAAGGTACGATAAAGCTGCGATCGCATCCCACAAAGACCCGATGAATTCTGATTTGCCCTGGCTCATCTGATCTATTAACTTGTGAGATGGATGCTTTGATAGCACTGTTCCAGTTGAGATCACTAAACATTTAAAAATACCAAAATAATTCAGGTGTGTTTACAGAGAAAAGCCGTGACTAAGCCGAAGTTTGCCAACGTAGACGAGTGGCAGCAAGCAGAGATCCTCATGCAGCCTGTGTTTATTCGATTAATCGACAATATCCGCAAAGCGTTAGACCATTCAGCTTGGCAAGGTACCTATCAAGAGCAAACCCTTTGGCCAGAGGGGGTAACGCCTGAGATGCAGGCTCATGTGCTGCAACTGCAGCAGCAGCGGGCGATCGCCACCCCTGACGACCTGCCCCAGCTAGAAGCAGAGCTGGCTCGCCTGCCTCACCCCCATCCTGCCTATCAGCTTTGCCTCAAACATCCTGACCATGAACGCCAGGTGACCGTTGACCTGTGGCAGCTTTGCTATCAAATTTGCTTCAAAAACTATAATCCTATCCTCAGCGTGACTGATGAAGTCACGGTTGAAGTCGATCTCGCGCTACTCGACGAAACAGGTGAGGTAGACTGGCAGAACCTCGACTCTAAAACTAAGCAGTTGATCGAGCAAGTGTTTGCGAGTTTGCCTGAGGGCAGGGTTTAAGCAGTGACCCACAAAAACCAAGTATTAAACCAGAACCTAACGCCTTTTAAGCATGTCCCGTCTTGCCAGCAAAATTGAAGCGATTCTTTACCTTAAAGGACAGCCCCTAACGATTACAAAATTGGTTGAGTATGCCGGATGCGATCGCCAAGCCGTTGCAGATAGCTTGATTGAACTAATGGCCGATTATGCCCAGCGAGAGGGCGCGCTAGAAATAGCTGAAACGCCGGATGGCTATTCGTTGCAGCTACGAGAAACCTATCAAGAGCTGGTGCAGCAGTTAGTCCCCGTCGATTTAGGCTTAGGGGCGCTGCGAACCTTGGCAGCGATCGCCCTGCGCGGGCCCCTCACCTTGACCGATTTGGTAGAGTTGCGTGGATCTGGTGCGTATCAACACGTTCAAGAATTGGTTGAAATGAGTTTTGTCCGCAAGCGGCGCAAGGCCAACAGCCGCTCCGCATGGCTTCAGGTGACTGAGAAATTCCATCAATATTTTCAGGTCGAAAAACTGCCCCAGCCGTTTGAGGCCAGGTCGCGGGCTGGGTAGGGGCGGTTCGCGAATCGCCCCTACAGAAACGCTGATTGACCACAGATATCCACAGCAAATGACCAACTTTAAACGATCGCCACACACCCATTACGACGGCGATCGCCTCCCCCAAATAATGCACCCGGATCTGCACCCTCTATCGCCATAGCGACGGCATGAACCCCACCAAAAAACATATTTTTTTGCTCCCATGCCACCCATTTTTCGCTTGGTGGCAACGGAGTTGAATGGCTCAACGGTTGAGTCATGAGCAGTTGCTCTAACGCACGAGAGGCAAAACCTGGCTCCACATTAAACACATCATTTTCCCAATGCACGCGCGGGCTATTGACCGCCAGATCTACGGGCATTTGGAAGTCGATCAGATTAGAAATAACTTGCACAATGGCGGTGCGAATCCGATTGGAACCCCCGGAACCCAGTACAAGTTCGGGCTGGTGATTTTTTAGCAGCATAGTGGGTGCCATCATGGACGAAATTCGCACATTTTCTGGCCAATCGTGAAACCCGGTCGGGTGCAGATCGGCTTCACCTAGCATGTTGTTCATCATGACCCCGGTTGCGGGAATCGTATAGGCCGACCCTTCGCCATTAGACGTTGTCACACTGGCCGCGTTGCCCTCAGCGTCAATGGCACTGATGTGGGTCGTACTGCCCCATTTGTTGCTACTCGACCTGTCGCCCCCAGGGTTAGCCCGATTCAACGCCAAATTCAACTTTTCGATATAGGGGTTGAAATGCTCTGGTGCCAGAAACTGCTCTGCGACATCGGGTTGGGATAGCTGGGCATCGTACCCATCGGTGCGGGCGTGGTTGGTCAGGCGCATCACCTCTACCAACGTGCGCAAATGCTCGGCGCTGCCAAACTCTAGGTCTGAAAGTTGCACCTGAGCCAGCAATGCCAGCGAAAAGGCAATTAATGAACCGCCTGAACTCGGTGGCGGGTTGGTTAATAGGGTGTTGCCCCGGTAGGTGGTGCTCAACGGCGATCGCTCAATGACCTGATAGTGCTTCAGGTCGTCTAGGGTCAAATAGCCGCCGCGATCGCGACAGTCGTTGACCAACTGCTGCGCCATTTCACCTTCATAAAACGCCCTTGCCCCAGCTTCCGCCAGATAGCTCAAGGTGGCGGCCAGTTCTGGTAGTTTGATTACCGTTCCGGGCTGCGGCAGAATCTGGCCGGGAGCGTAGGTGCGGCACGCTTCTGGACAACCCAACACAATCGGTTCTAAAATCCTGAAGCAATAGGCCGGGAAGGCTTCGATTTCTACGCCCGTGGTGGCATAGTGGATGGCAGGATCGGCGATCGCCTTAAACGGCAGCCGACCTAGCCGCTGGTGTACGTGAAACAACCCGGCCACGGTACCCGGCACGGCAATGGAACCCAACCCCACATGAAATTCCTGGGTGACTGTACCAAAATTTACCTGCACCGGGTAAAAATCAACCTCCGCTGGATTGCGCTTTTGGCGAGGGGTTTGGGTAAAAAAATCGAACAGCGTGTTGCGATTGTCTGCCGTATGCGCCAGCAAAAACCCACCCCCGCCCAATGACGTCAGCGTTGGTTCTACCACACAGGCCGCTAGCACCGCCGCCACGACCGCATCAAATACATTGCCGCCCAAACGAAACATCTCGATCCCAGCTTCAGCCGTTTTGGGATGCCCAGCGGCGATCGCCCCACGCAAGTTGGAGGTCATAGGTTGTAAAGCACATTACAGTCTTTTGATATTAGCGTTCAAGCTGAGCCGATTTTGTGCCAATGTCACCTAGTGCTGGGGGACTGAGCACCATTCATTAACACGAGTTATGAGATCTTGGCAAAAAAGGCGTAAAGTTTTATAAAAAAGGACTGTGCTTCTTGTTACAATCTCCTTTGGAAGGGAAAAGTAGGCATAATGCTAAGGTTTTTCTGCACCCGCTGTCGCATTGGGAACGCGCAGTTTGGGTTTCCTCTTGTCTGAAATCGCAACGTTATTAAAATTAAATCAGCTGACTCAAATCAGAGTCAGCTTTTTTTTGTGCTGCGGCCTTAGACCCACAGCCTCAAATCCACAGGCTAGTAGTCTGTGGCATAAATCTACCTACCGTTCGTAGTGCAGGCATCTTGCCTGCGCAAGCAAGATGCCCGCCCTACGGTAGCCAAACTTGCGCCGTCTTCTACTAGATATACTCATGGCTGACAAAGGGCAGAGGCACTAGCACCCCGGCTGTGCCGGCAATTTGCACCGTTTGCACCCCTGCTTCCACGCTTTTAGTCCGGATATAGGCCAACCCGATCGCTCCCTCTGCGGTTGGAATGCAGCTGGTGAGCTTACCGACTTTGTCCTCGCCTGATAATACTGTGCTACCCGGCTCCACCAGAGTTGCTAGTTTGACACCCCACAGCTGTTGCTTCACCCCTTTATAGGTGTGTAGGCGCGCAATGGTTTCTTGGCCAATGTAGCAGCCTTTGCTCAGGGAAATCGTGTGCCACAGCCCCGCTTCTAACGGATTAACCTCTTCGCTCAGCTCCTGATCGGCGGTGGGGCGGCCTTGCTCAACTCGAAGCTGCTCCCATCCCGCCTCGTTCAGGGGCACAGCCCCCCAGGTCACTAAACTAGCTTGCAGCGGCGCGATCGCCTCTCGACTCGTAAACAGGGTATAGCCCGCGATCGCCAGCCCACTGCCGACTGCAATCCGCACCGATTCGCCGTCCCCAATCCCGTCGATTGTAAATGTGCGGTGGGTTCCATAGGGCTGACCTACCAGGTCGGCAGCACCCAGCTTTTCGATCAGGCGATCGCTATCTGGGCCAACCAGAGTCAACGTTCCGGTCGAATCGGTGACATCTTCTAAAGTTACTTTATCTGCAAAAAAGATAAAGCGATCCATCCACGGCACAATCGCCTGCCGCCGCTGCGGCGACACCAGTAACAGCACCGCATCGTCCATCACATAGGCGGTGACCAAATCAATTGTCCGCCCTACAGAATTGACAAAAACAGTATCGCAGCCTTCTCCCGGCTGGCGCAGGCTAAACGAATTCGTACTTTGGTTATGCAAAAACCGGAGACGATCGGCATTCGACACCAAAATCCTGCCCCAATCAGAGCGATCGCACACCGCCACCCCATTCCGTGCCGCCTGAACCTCGTGTTGAACTGCCTGACTCATGTAGTTTTTAAAATTAATCTTTGTTTTCAGTAGTTTCAGTATAGAGAGTACGCCAGACACCCGTCTCCTTCATCCTTCATCCCTCATCCCTCACCCTTCCCCCTTCATCCTTCCCCCTTCATCCCTCATCCTTCCGTCCCACCTCTCGCCAGCTATGCCGATTCCATTCATATGCGCCTTGAATGTCGTATTCCATCCCGTTTTCAAAGCGCACCGCGCAGGTTGTGGACGCAGAGGGTTCGCTGCAAGCAGGGTCAGATATGCCCTCGCTGGCGTCTACCTGAGTGACGCCAATGACCATACAAATAAACCATTCTCGGCTACAAGGCCCCGTATCTTGCACCCATTCCCAAAGACCATTCGAGACTTCAATGCGATCGCCCACCTTGAGCCGGACAGCCGTCTCCCGATACTGCGCCAAATGGCTCGTCTCTATCTGATCGAGCCACTTCAGCCCATAAGATTCTCGCAAAAACTGCACCGATCCCGAGTCAGTTCCAGCTAGCCAATCATTGAGCAATTGCGCCTTCCAAGCACGACCTTGCTCGTCTTGCTCTTGGACAAATTCTAGGAGAGCCTGCCGCTGAATCGGGGTTAATTCATCCAGCGGGTTGTGCAATTCTGTGTGCAGTTGCGAAGGCGGCGAGTTTCCATTGGGCGGCTCTGCAAACCGTTCAGCCAGATGACTAATCGATTGAAGCAAAATTTGTTTTTGCTCGACTGTGAGGGCAGAACCCGTCGTCGCACACAGTTCAAACGCAGATTTAAGAGCAGCTTCTAGCTCAGCGTAGGTCATATTCATCCATCCTTGCAGACAGTGCAGGGCTATGACACGGCTGTAAAACCTAGAGAACCGAGCGATCGCCCCCATAGCCTAGTTGAATTCCCATTATCCCAAGTTTTATCAATTTCTACACCACTCACACAGATCAGCCACTCACCCTAATTTATTTGAGCTGCCTAACGCGGTAATCTGAGGGATAGCACCTCATTCAAAGCCGTTACCAAAAATGTTTACGTTCAATCGCGTTCAGATTCCCCGGCCTTCAGCCTGGTTTCGCCTCTGTGCCACACTCACCCTGGCTTGCTGCTTTTCAGTCCTGAGCTGGATGCAAGCGCCCGCCGCCTTCGCCCTGGTGCAAATTCGCCTGTCCGACATCTCCTATACCAGCTGTCCTGCTGATGTGGGGGCTGGAGCGGTGACCTCAGGGGGAGCCAGCCTAGCCGCCGACTGCTTCATCATTACTGGAAAAGCCGAAAACCCTACCAATAAGCAAGTACTCAACGCCGATATCTTTGGACGGATTTATGATGCCAACAATAATTCGGTCATGCAAAACCGCACCCGGTTAGGCTCCATCGAAACAGTCCCTCCCGGCATTAGTGACTTTGAGCTGCGCATTAGCGTTGCGGCAAATCAAGCCACTCCGCTGAAGCTGGAGCAGTTCAAAGCCGCTGGGTTTACGGGTAAAGTGCGGCGCTAGGGTGGTCAAAAACGCCGCGTTAAAATACCGCGCTAAAACGCTGTCGTGGTCGCTAGGCTACTGACCGCCTGTCCCACAAACTGAAGCAAGAAAATTGCCAGCATGGGCGATAGATCAAGCCCCCCCAGCGGCGGAATGATGCGGCGGAATAGATTGAGGTAGGGATCGGTGAGCTGACCCAACGTTGCAAACGGCTGACTGTAAAAATCAATGTTAGGAAACCAGGTCAGCAAAATCCGTACGATCAACAGTACGGTGTAAATCTGGAGAAAATAGCCTAAAGACTGAGCCACCAACGCAACGGAACTGTTCATAGGTAACAACTGTTAATGAATGGGAACGCAGTAACTTTCATCACTAGTCTAGTCTAGAGCGGCTGACTGATAAAGGCTCAGCAAAGTGCTGAAATGTCTCACTTGTCCAGGCCGATTTACCCATCGCCTTTGACTCTTTCGCTAGATTCTACTCGCGCTCCGCCACCGTTAACGCCGCCCAGTTTGAGCCGCACATCGTCGATCGCTTCATTTAACTGCGCAATTTTGTCTTCTAACCCACGGCGAGAAGCTTCAATGCTTTGCTCGGTTGGGGGCTGTCGTTTGTCGCCCTTTTTCCCATCTAAACGAGAAAATTTCTTGTCTGACTCTAAGGCGTCTTGTCTAGAAAGGCGGGGAGCCACCAGAGTGCCCAAAACGCCACCGACAACACCGCCAACCAATGCGCCTACCAAAAAACCACCAAAAAAGTTATCTTCTTGACTCATTGCGAATTCACCAGCTTTAAACTCCAGGTTCTGAATCCTAGACTTGTGAACTGAAATCGTGTGACTTTTGGGATTTTGAACTTAGCTCTCAGTTTTTGACATACCTCCTCTTCCTAAAGGAGAGAGGATTCCTTGACACTTCGCTGAGATGTGCTGGCGAACCAGTCTTACCTTCCCTCCATGTCCGTTTAGAGTCGTGGCAATGCCCTATCCCGACTTTTCTGTTTTGTACGCAAGCAGAATACTTGTTGTCTTCAAGGGTGCAGTTAAGCATTGCCTCTCCGAACTGTCTAGGTGCGCTCTCATCGTGGCTGTTTCAACGCGTCTTGAGCCTGTAGACCTCTCCACTTTAATCCAAAGCCGTGCTAGAAGCACAGGGTTTTAGGCTCAGTTTTCCGATAACCCTGCGTCCTTTAAGTCCTAATCTTTAAGCTCTAATCTTTTAGCCCTAATCTTTCAGGATCAGAAAGTACCAAAGGTGCGATCGCCTGCATCTCCCAAGCCAGGAACAATATATCCCTGTTTGTTTAGACCCTCATCAATGGCAGCCGAGTAAATTACCAAATCTGGGTATGAGCCACCCAATTTCTGCAACGCCTGGGGCGCAGCCACTACCGAAATAATTCTAACTAAGCTGGAGTCGATCCCCCTTGCCGTTAGCTCCGCCATGACCGCTGTGATCGTGCCTCCGGTGGCCAACATGGGTTCTGGAATCAGCACTCGCGTATTGGCAGGAAACTGAGCGGGCAGTTTATTTAAATAACAGCTCGCTTCGAGGGTTTCTTCATTGCGCACCAGGCCAATGTGATAAATGGAGGCCAACGGCAAGAGTGCCTGCGCCCCGTCTAGCAGCGACAGCCCTGCCCGTAAAATCGGGACTACGGCCACAGGCACATCGGGATTGATAAAGGTGGCGGCACAGGTAGCCAGCGGCGTCTGAACGTCGGTATCCATGGTCGCCAGCCAATCACGGGTGGCTTCATAGGTCAACCATCGTCCTAGTTCGGTCATGGCGCTGCGAAACAAAACAGTCGGCGTGCCCTCATCGCGAGCCACAGAGAGCCAGTGCTGAATTAGGGGATGAGTCGGAACGTGGACGCGCAGTTTGAGAGCCATTTTGAGGGGGTTGCAAGAACTTGGTTACAAGACAAGAAGCGCCGAGCCGAAGCGGCGAGTTGGCTCTAAACAGAGCGATGTGTCATGCTGAGATCGGCATTCATGGTAACGACTCAGCGTTAAGATGACCAAAAAACAGAAGTTTCCCCATCTGGTTGGCTCCAAATGGACGGCACAGCAGTCCACTTGGGGCTGGAGGCATTTTCAGGTGGTGAACCGCAAAAATGAAGGCCAATGGGTGTTTGCCGAACTGGTAGCGGCGTGTGATCCCGATGTGCGCTTTTGGATGAACGCACAGCAGCTAAAGCAGCGATCGCTTTGGCAAGCAGGTTGGAAAACGTTGGCCGAACAACGAACTAGCGGGTTGGCCGACGACGCTGAAGAAATTCAGGAATATCAAGCCCCGGCTTAGCTATGGGGCTAGATGACGGAGTAGAGGATGATCCCAGCGGCGGAGCCGTTACCGAACGCCGCAGTGGAGCCACCCGCGCATCGGCAATAGACACTTGGTCGTGGGCAAAGCCTGTGGCAATGACGGTGATGCGGACTTCTCCTTGCAGCCGATCGTCAATCACGGCACCAAAAATAATGTTGGCGTTGGGATCGACGGCTTCGTAAATAATTTCTGCGGCTGCATTGACCTCATGCAAGGTCAAGTCTGTGCCCCCGGTAATGTTAAATACCACCCCTCTGGCTCCATCGATAGACGATTCTAGTAACGGGGATGAGATCGCCGTCATCGCCGCTTCTCGCGCTCTAGATTTGCCTGAGCCAATGCCAATTCCCATCAGCGCCGAACCCGCATCGGCCATGACTGCGCGGACATCGGCAAAGTCTACATTGACTAGCCCAGGGATCGTAATAATATCTGAAATACCCTGGACGCCCTGACGCAGAATATCGTCAGCTACGCGAAAGGCTTCTTGAACCGGGGTCTGCTCTGAAATTACAGTTAGGAGTTTATCGTTTGGAATAATAATCAGAGTGTCAACCCGGCTCTGGAGGGCAGCAATCCCTTCTTCAGCTTGACCTGTACGCCGTCTTCCTTCAAATGTGAAGGGACGCGTGACCACGCCGACCGTCAATGCTCCAATTTCTTTGGCCACTTCTGCAACGATGGGTGCCGCTCCGGTTCCGGTGCCACCGCCCATCCCAGCTGTGATAAACACTAGGTCGGCATGCTCTAGGGCGCTAGCCACTTCATCACGAGATTCTTCTGCAGCTTTTTGACCAATGGCTGGATTACCGCCAGCTCCGAGGCCACGGGTGAGCTTTTGGCCAACTTGGAGCCGATTGAGCGTGGTGGCATTGGTCAAAGCTTGAGCGTCGGTGTTGATTGACCAAAACTCAACGCCCGCGACTTCGCTGGCAATCATGCGGTTGACTGCATTGCACCCACCACCGCCGACACCGATCACTTTGATCCGGGCAAGGCTACCTGGCATGATTTCACTACTCCCAGACTCTTCTGCGATCGCGCCATTGGCGTCGCGCACTTGATTTAGATGTAGCCCAGAGTTTGACCCGGAGTTACCGAAAGGATTTGCGGTGTTCATTAATCATAGATGTATCGAAATGACGACTTGGCTGCGTTAGCTTGCCTTAAACCACTACCAATCTACTATCGAATGCGCTCAAAATTGAAATGAGCCATACAAGAACTCTTTTCTTCTTTAGCATTCTTAATACTGGAAAGGCAATAAGCTGCAATTGTAACTAAATATAAGCGAAGTGGTTTAAAAAACCAAATGAACTTCCGACGCCTGGTAAGCACAGCAATTCTCCGACGCACGACGAATCAACAGGGGTCACAAAAGGAAATCTTTGACGCCTCACCAACCTGACAAACTGGTTGAAGGGTCTGGCGCGGCATCATCTTGTTCGTCATTTTGCCCATACTTGTCTGACCCATAACTGTCCTCTCCAGAAGGTTCAGCGGGAGCTAGATCGGCCGAAGCAGATGTCGATACTGGATTGGTGGATGGATTGACTTCACTAGTTTCTCCTTGCATTTGCACCAACGGCGTTTTTGGATTAGTTAGATCAATGTAGGTCAGCTGTGCCAGATCGATTTTTTCAGGCAGCTGCCGCATTTGGGTCAGTGCCCGTAGCTGTTCGGGAAATCGGATGTCGTAAGTGCCAAGATGCACGGTGCCTAGTTCTGTAATCAAAATCAGGTTTGCTGGGTTGCTCCAGTTGATTTCGAGAATTTTGACTGGGTTAGCGCTCCGAGTTTGATAGGTGTCGAGGTCGTGGTAAAGGGTGACCCATTGAGTTCGATACTGCCGATCAATCCCGATTACTTTGAGTGTGGGCAGTGGGATGGATGGGTCAATTGTGGTGTAGTTTTCTAGAGAAATCCAGGCTCCAGTTGGGTCTAGTAGACCTACGGGAGAGTCGGAGGAGGTTGCACCAGCCGACGGCAACTGCGACGGATTGGCCGTGGCCGGGTAGGCGATCGCCACCGGACGCCGCTCTTGTACCGCCACCGTGAGGCTAGGCGGAAACAAGTGTCGCGTCACCACCGCCTTGGCGATGGGTCCCTTGGCTTCGAGCTGACGCGCCATGGAGCTGGATTCTAACTCCCACAACGCTTTGGGATAGATAATCGGGAGCAGCGATCGCACCGCATCTGCCGACAAGAATTCATTGCCCTCAATTTCCACCTGGTTAGCACTGCGAATGACCCAACCGGGCAGCGTCATTGCCCAAATGGCTGCTCCAGCGAGGCCCATCACCACCATCAGCCGCCAAGCAGACTGGGCTGCCCGCAATCGTCGCTGCCAACGCAGTCGTTTGCGTCGGGCGGTTAAATCGGCTCGCGAAATAGACGCAAAATCTGTCATGCAAGATTTATCATGCAAACTGGGGTTAGAAAAAGGCTGTACCGTTCTACTTTTATATCCTTATTCCCTTTTTTTGCCAAAGATGCAACGTCTTTGCCAAGGTTTCGTTAAATTAGAAACCGCTGATTGCAGTTACTATGGCTGGCTTTCGAGGCTTAACGATTGCCAGTAGACTTGCAAAAACTGACCCCACCGCACCGCTAGAGCGCGCTCGGTAAAGGGAATTTGCACAGTGGTACTGGGTAGTTCAAAGGCTAATGCAATGGTGCGATCGCCCGATTCCTTGCTGGTCAAACTGGTCAAATCAGTAGCCTGACCGTTAATAATCAATTGAATCGATCGCACCTGCAATAGAGAAAACGTCTGCACCAACACCGGGCCACGGCGCGTCGGCTTGCCCCACGTTAGCTCGCTGCCCTGCTGCCCCAAAACCGAGTAGATGTCGTACTTTGCCCGCTCAAATTGCTCTGCCCAGACGCGGTACGCCTCTAGCTTTTTGTATTCATTCCAACCTGCCCACGCCAGCCAGATAAACACCGCTAATAAGGGCAACCAGAGTAAACCTCTGACCATAAAACTTAAAACCCCAGATTGAATCCCTCTATATAGGGTAAAGCACTCCATCATAGGGTAAAGCACTCCATCCAAGGTCGGCTTAAGCGAACTGCGATCGCCAAGGAGCACAACACTGTGGTATATATCTACAGTAAGTACGGTGACAAACCGGGATTTAGTGAGTATAGGGCGCTTTTAGGGTCTAATGAAACTGGGTCATGCCACTGAATTTTGTCCCAAACGTTTGGTTGGCATAGAGTTGGCATAGAGGTTGATGCTTTGTTGAGTGCGAGGTAAGTGCAGTGGGTATTGTTGTTGAAAATGTCTCTAAGCGATTTGGCAGTTTCTGTGCCGTAGATCAGGTGAGCTTGGAGATTAAGACAGGTTCACTCGTGGCACTGCTAGGGCCGTCAGGGTCCGGAAAGTCTACCTTGCTGCGGCTGATTTCTGGACTTGAAATGCCGGACTCAGGCAAGATCTTACTCACCGGGCGCGATGCCACCTACGAAAGCGTTCAAGACCGCAATATTGGCTTTGTATTTCAGCACTATGCTTTGTTTAAGCATATGACGGTGCGCAAAAATATTGCATTTGGGCTAGAGCTGCAAAAAGTGCCCAAGCCTAAAGTCAAGGCGCGGGTGGAAGAACTGCTGGCGTTGGTGCAACTGGCAGGATTGGGCGATCGCTACCCCTCCCAACTGTCGGGCGGGCAGCGGCAGCGGGTGGCCTTGGCGCGGGCACTGGCCGTTGAGCCAAAGGTGCTGCTATTAGACGAACCCTTTGGGGCGCTGGATGCTAAAGTACGCAAAGATCTGCGGGCTTGGCTGCGCCGATTGCACGATGAAGTGCATGTGACGACGGTGTTTGTCACCCATGACCAAGAAGAGGCGATGGAAGTCTCAGATGAGATTGTGGTGATGAACCAGGGGCGGGTGGAGCAAATGGGATCGCCAGCCCAGATTTACGACCATCCGGCGAGTGCCTTTGTCATGAGTTTTATCGGCCCGGTCAACGTGTTGCCCAGCACGTCGCGGATCTTTCAGGGCAACGGCTTCGATTCGCCCCACCCAGAGGTGTTTTTACGCCCTCAAGATATTTTGGTCGAGGTGCAGCCCAATGGTTCCACCGTTCCGGCGCGAATTAGCCGACTGATTCACCTGGGCTGGGAAGTGCAGGCAGAACTAACGCTAGATGATGGCCAAGTGCTCACTGCTCATTTAACCCGCGATCGCTTTGATGAGCTAAATCTTCAGCCCCAGCAGCGCGTCTACGTTAAACCCAAAGAAGCAAAAGCATTTCCGCTCTATTACTCTATTTAAGACAGTCGGCACGTTGACCTGCCCCATGGAGCAGGTTCAAACTGGCAGCTCTACGATACGGAGAAAGAATTTACCACGTCCTGAAATATATCTTTTGCCTTAGCCCAGCGCTGCTCTGTAGTGGACAGATTAAACGTAAATAGCTGCCCCCGTTCTACGACCACACTGGCCAGGTTGTGCCGCGCTTGGGTGGGCAGCTGGACGGCGTATTCCAACAGGTAATAGGTCTTGCCGCCAACCTCGTGGGCTGCCGCATTGACCAGTTCAGCCTGCCGTCCAGAATCGAGGGGGGCGATCGCATTTTTTGAGAGCTTGTAACCCACTTCGCTCGGAGTCCCTAGCTGCTTCAGAGTTTTACCATCCGGCACAGGATTGATAATGACGCTAACGTTCTCGGTTTCCTCAATTAAATCGTGCAGCACCAGATCGGGGCCGTTTTTCACCGCCACGGGCACCCACGAATTGGGATACAAAAACTCGTACCCATCCACCGTGTCTACATAGCTGTTTAACGATTCTGAGGTAGCGGTGCAGCTCTGCACGCTCAAGCTCAGCACAATCATCACTATGGCTGCCAGTCGCTTCAGCATGATTCCTCTCCTCTAAGAACGTTGAATTGAATCGAATCGAATTGATACTTTAAATCATCAGTACCGTTCAACTGCCTAAGCAATGTCTGGCGGCAGGCTGGAGACGCCTTGAGCTGCTTTTAGATAAAGCTGTACCAGCTCCTGCACATTGGCACGGGTCACTTCTGTACCAGTATGAAGGTTTCCGGAAGTTTCAAAAAAAATGATACTATCCACCGTGGTCATTGCTACCATTTGAAACAGGATGTGCGTTACCAAAACGGGAAAAGCCATAATCTGCGGATCTTTGGCCACAGGACTGGCCTGGGCATCTTTGAGATCTGCGTAGGCGTACACGACGTTTTTCTGCAGGGTGGGTTCAGAGCGGTGGTTGAGTGCAGTCATCGCCCAACGCTGCTCCAGGGTTTGCAAAATGTAATATTGCGGGTGCTTCAACTGTCCAGCGATTTGCTTGAGAGCTGGGGCGATCGCCTCTACCGCAGCAGGAGTTGCTCCATCTTGGGGAGCCTGCTGAATTAAATCTTGGATCTGCTGATCTAAATCCATGTCTCGCAAAATCCGGTCTAAACCGGGGCTTTTTTATTTCCCAGTCTAGTTCAGACTGCTCTGTTTCTGACTGGAGCAACACGACAACAGCCAACAATCTGTGGCTAACACTGTCTCTGGCTAACACTGTCTGTGGCTAACACTGTCTCTGGCTAACACTGTGGCTAAACAATAGCAGCAGGACTTGTAAACTCAGCGTGAAATATACGGATCGCCCACGGTAGCGCTTGGATCACACTGTAGCGTAAGTGTTCTTGAGCGAAGCTTAACCACAGCCTGCCCCTGGGGACACATCCCCTTGTGGCACAACACACGCTTGTACAGATTTGATGTAAGCCTAGAATGCATCGAGAAAGACAAGTGCAACTTCAACGAAACTATACAGCGAACAGGGATGAATCTACCCCACCAATGTCACTCTGGAGGGGTGTGCTTAACGTGATAACTACAAATATCCATCAGGACGAAATTGATTGCAGT
>CASBQJ010000428.1 GCA_949127705.1 Synechococcales cyanobacterium PMM_0085 | reverse complement strand
GCATAGCCCTAGCCGTTGGGAGGCCGCGACTGTAGGGATTTTGGCCGGATCTGCGTTGAGAATTTCGACTAGGCAACGATCGAGGGCAAATACATCGGCAGAAGCCGCTAGCACCCCCAGCTCGCGAGGTTCACCGCCGCTAGGACCATTACCTTCGTGTCCAAGGATGCCATCGGCAATGGTGAGGGTGGGGGCGATCGCCCGTGCCGTCTCCACCAGCATGGTGCCAAAGCGATCGCGATCTTTGCCAGCTTCCATGTGCCACCAGGCTTTCATTTTGCCGGGAACGCAGCCAAATAAGTTTTTGACGCCCAATGTTAGGGTGAGCTGCACGTGGGATTTTACCTTGGGCAAGTTAATCACCACATCGGCTTCCATTGCCTCTTTACACAGCAGCAAATGGTTGAACTCTGCATTGGCCGTTTGGTATCGGCTGCCGCTCCACTCCACAATCGGCAGTTGCAAATCATCAATGAGCGGCTGGTAGCCATTGGCGATCGCCACCCCACGGGCACTGCCAAAGGCCGGACTGTCGCCCAAAAATGGCTGGCCGCCCACTTCCTGCACCATCTGCGCCACCACATACGCAACTTCCCACCGAGTGGTACATTCCTTCGTGGGGCGAGACCCGGTGAGTAAGTTTGGCTTGAGCAGGACGCGATCGCCCGGTTTCACAAACGCGGCCATGCCGCCTAATGGGTCTAACAAGGTGTTGAGGGAGGCGCGTAGCTCGCTCAGGTCATAGGAAGTGGCGCGAATTAGGCTGACGGAGGGCATGGGGGGAGGGAGGAGTAGGTGTTCATATTGGTGTTCATATTGGTGTTCATATTATAGAGGGATGACTAGGACGCTGGTTTAGTCGCCATCCTAGCCATCTCGATCCATCACCCACGCGATCAAGCGTTGTGCGCGTCTAGGCTGTGCGGATGATGCCATTTTCGGGATTGACCAAGCGCAGCAGCTTTTGCTTGATTTGGGCATCAAACACTTCCCATTTCATCCGGGTGTAGTCGCTGTGTTCGTTGAACCCTGAGAGGAAACCCATCGGGATTTCAAACCCACCTGCCATCGATCGCCCGCCGCCAAAGTAGCGCCCTTGGGCATCTTGGCCAAAGACTTCTTTGATAAACTCATCGGGATCAAGCGTGAGTTTGTTGGTGCGCAATGAGCCAATCACCACTTCTAGCTCTTCGTCTTCATCATGCACAATACCGTAGACCACAGCAGTATGGACGTTTTCTTCGGTGACGAGAAAATCGGCGGCCTGTGGGATAGCATCGCGGTCGTCGTAGCGCAGATAGCCCACCCCGGCAATCGAGAAGTTGTTTTGCAAAATGCGGTTACGCAGCGCGCGCTCAATCACATCCATCACCCGCTTCGAGCGCGACGACTGCAGCACCGCATTCAACAGCTGGCTATCATAAAATCGGCTGAGGTAAGCTGCCGCCAAAAAGTCTTCCTCTTGGGCTTGCATCAGGCGGTTTGTGTCACAGCGTAGCCCATGCACCAGCGCCGTGGCACACTTCACATGTTCGCTATTGCCGTTGTCTAGTTTGAGCAGCCCTGCCTGGATGTATTGGGTGAAAATGGTGGCGGTGGCGCGCGTCTGGGGACGAATGTCTGCAAATTCTGCCTTTAGATCGCCCTGCATACTGTGATGGTCAATTACAACAGCGACCGAGATCCCCAGCTGCTTCACTAGTGGCAGCAGTTGCGTGGTAGTGCCCTGATTATCGATAAACACACAGCCACTAAACACAGACAAGTCTTTTTCTTTAGCAGTATGGAGGCTCCAGCGCTGCACAGGTAACCCCGTCAGCCGCACCAGAGCGATATTTTCCTGATGGCTTAGCGTCCCGGCATAGACAATGTCACAGCGAATGTCGAACTGATCGGCAATCATCTTATAGGCCCAGGCGCAAGAGAGCGCATCGGGATCAGGGAAGTCTTGCAGCAAAATCAGCTGGCGCTCGCCTCGATGCCGTTGCAGCGCTTGCCGCAACAGCTCAACTTTCTGTTCGGTTAACCGCCGCCCTTGAGGCGTTGTTAAATACCAGTCGGGTTTAACGCGAGGCGGCTCTACCTCATCATCATCTGTCGCAGCGAGGTCAGTTGAATTGAAACTTAGCGGGACAGTGTCCGGCATGACAGGCAGACCATCGCGAGAGGTACGTGGGTTGAGTTGCATAGGTTTGTGGAGAGCGGCCAAGCCACAGGCAATCTGTTGCTGTTGCTCAGCCGTTAAAAGGGGGTATGTCTAAATTAAGTACTCTTTAGATCTTCTCAAAAAAAGTCAATTGCGGCATCGTACTCAGGGTTCCATTTTCCGTACCAACCTCTAGGTAGTTAAAATTCTTTCGTGAAGCCACAGCAAATCGAGGTGATTAAATGCCGATCACATATTTTTGCCACTCTTGGTGGACACCGCTTTTGATGTGTTTAGTCACTTCAAAGTAAAGGCCACTGTGGGGTTTGTGGGGCGGGCGGCGGAGGATCATGCTGGATTCTTTGGGCGTACGGCTGCCTTTTTTGACGTTGCAGCGGACACAGGCCGTTACAATATTTTCCCAGGTGTCTTGGCCACCGCGCGATCGCGGGATGACGTGGTCTAGGGTCAGCTCATCGCCCATGTAGGAGCAATATTGACACGCGTGCCCATCGCGGTGAAGAATGTTGCGACGGGTCAACGGGATTTCTTTATAGGGAACCCGGACATAGTGACGCAGCCGAATGACTGATGGCAACGGAAACTTGTCGTACACCAGTTTGCCGTTGTGTTCGACTTGTTCTGCTTTGCCTTTAATCAGCAAAACAACTGCCCTGCGCCAACTTGTAATGTTGAGGGGTTCGTAGGACGCGTTCAGGACTAGAACTTTGCCCATCGACGGCTAGATTAAAAGGAATGATTCACAGATAGTAACATATTGACACTTGGTAGGGATGCAAGGAAGAATGTCAATACTTTTAAGTCGGGCTTTTGGGTTAGGGCTTTTGGGTTAAAGAATACAATGCAGCGAGAGCGAGCTTGGGTAGAGGTTGATTTAGGGGCGTTGGCGCATAACGTGCGGCAGCTACGGCGATCGCTCTCGGCTACCACGGAGCTGATGGCAATTGTCAAGGCCGATGCCTATGGACATGGGGCGGAGGCGATCGCTCAAACGGCGCTGCGCGCTGGAGCCGCTTGGTTGGGCGTGGCGACGATCCCGGAGGGGATAGAACTGCGGCAGGCGGGCACTGCTGCGCCGATTTTGGTGCTGGGAGCCACGAATACGCCGGAGCAGGTGAGGGCGATCGCCCAGTGGAATCTGCAACCGACGCTGTGTACGCCCAAGCAAGCCTGGGTATTTGCTGAAACGATGGCGGGGTTACCTGGCTCTGCGCCGCTGCCGGTTCACCTCAAGCTCGATACGGGGATGTCGCGGCTGGGGGCACCCTGGCAAGAGGCGGCAGCGTTTGGGCAATTGGTGCAGCGGTTACCACAGCTCAAAATTGCCAGCGTTTATTCTCATTTAGCCACCGCCGATAGCCTCGATCAGACCGTGATGCGGCTGCAACAGACGCGGTTTCAGGCGGCGATCGCCCAGCTGCGTGCGGCTGGCGTTGATCCACCCAAACTGCATTTGGCCAATTCGGCGGCAACGTTGAGCGATCCCGCGCTGCACTACGATCGCGTCCGGGTGGGTCTGGCGCTCTATGGGCTATCTCCGGCTCCCCACCTGGCCGATCAGCTTGACCTGCGACCGGTGCTGCAAGTCAAGGCTCGGGTGACGCAGGTCAAAACCATTGCAGCAGGAGAAGGGGTGAGCTACGGCCATCAGTTTGTTGCCGATCGAGAGCTGGCGATCGCCACAGTGGGAATTGGCTACGCCGACGGGGTGCCTCGTAACCTATCCAACAAAATGACCGTGCTCATACGCGGGCAGCGGGTGCCTCAAGTAGGAGCCATTACGATGGATCAAGTTATGCTAGATGTGAGCGCGATCGCCCCGTTGCAGGCCGGTGAAGTGGTTACATTATTGGGGCAAGACGGCACAGAACACATTTCTGCCGACGATTGGGCCACTACCTTGAATACCATTTCGTGGGAAATTTTATGTGGTTTCAAGCATCGCCTGCCGCGTCTAACCGTCAATCAGCCTCAAGATGCTTGGGATGAAGCAGTACCCTAAAAGGATACTTTGCACGTCTGAATCGCTGGGATCACTCCGGATCTAGACCGAATGTAATGGCTGATATGGGGAACAGTTTTGAGTTCTAGGCGCTTACCCGAAACTACAGCTTACGTGCGGATCACCCGTCAGTCTTGGCAAAACGGCAAGATTGAAGGCGAAGTTCGAGCTAACTCCTATGAGTGGCAATTTCAATGGCGGTTTAGCCAGGGGCAGCTGATTGTGGAACCGTCTTTGGGACGGGCATTGATCAAAGACGCTTTAGAACGTTTTTTGGAACAGTGTGATTATCAATTGGAACTGGGCGGCGATTATTCGTTTACGATTCGGGCAGAAATTTAGGCGGGCGGTTTTGAGCTTTGAGCTTTGAGGTTTGAGTGGTCACGTTTGACTGGGCAGGGATGAAGCGGCTATTCGGTGAGGCGTTCTAGGTAGCGCTCAATCAACAGAATGGCGACGATGTCGTCGATGGGGCGCGGCACGGTACGTACACCCTGGGGCAAGAGACGCTGTAGCCCTTTGGGGGGAAACATTTGCCAGTAGCGATCGCGGGCTTCGAGGGTGCTGTAGCGTTCGTCTACCAAAATAATCCGCAGGGGATCGGGGAGTTGGTCGGTGAGGCGCTGTTTCCATTCTTTGGCAGTCGTTTGATCGCCCATGACCAATAGGGAAATCGGAAACTGTTGCCGCAGGGTTTGAATGGTGGCGATCGCCGGCTCAGCCATCACGACTTCGTGATAAAACAAGTTGCGGTCTAGACCCATAATGGCCAATCCACATTTTTGCCGCCCTGGATCAAAGCCAAGGATGACGGGCTGCGAGGGAGGGTTGACCATAGGAGTTGGGACAGAGACTAGTTTAGGGATGGATTTAGCGACGGATTTAGGGACAAGGTAGACACAAATCAGCCAGCCCAAATCAGTCAGACGGTTGATTGACGGGATCTAGCAGGGGGTTCTCTGAAGGAGAGTCCGTACTAAATACCACGCGTCCGTTTTCGAGAGCAACTAGCTCTAGGCGGACTGGCCCGGCGGTGTAGGCTGTCTCTGAGGCAACGGCGTTCACCTCTACCGATTTGTTGTATTGCTTGACGGACTGAAAGAAATTAATCACAGTTTCAGTGCTACCGTCGGCTATTTGCAGCACATCGCCTAAAATTCCGGCTTGACGGGCGCGAAACTGAGCGTTGGCGATCAGTAAGTTAATCCGCTCCACCAAACTAGTATCGGTCATGCCGCTGGGATCGAGCGCAGTAGAGGCCACCACATCGCCAGATCGAAACACAATTTGATTCGGAGCGGCGGCCACATACACCTGAATGCAGCTTTCCCCGGCCAGCACGCAGGGTTCGCCAATAATGTAGTTGCCTGCTGACAGGATGCGAACTACATAATCTTCGCCCGCTTGAATCTGATTTACCAGCTGTTCGACTTGACTGTTGGTAATCTGAATCACCTGTTTATCGACGTTGACGTTGCCGGGTTGCAGGCGCTGTACGGCAAACCGATTGGCATCTCGCAGCAGCCGATCGACGGCTTGCGGTGCGGCTGAGGGGGCAACAACGCGAACAACCCCGGAGGTAAGCGGCTGGTTGCGCAACAGGGCGACGTTGCCTCGGCGCAGACCCTGAAATTCGCGCTCTAAGGTCTGTACTTCTTGCACCAGGGCGGTTCGCTGGGTTTCTAGGTCGCGCAGTTGGGCTTCTTTTTCGGCGATCGCCCGCGTCCGTACCGTAATCTCGCGATCGCGTTCGGCAATTTCACGATCGCGATCGGCCAACTGGCGCTGGCGATCGCCCTGAAGCTTGCGGATATCGGCCCGGAGCCGATCGGCTTGCTGAGAGACGCTACCCAGGAGCGTTTGGGCTTGGCGATAGTTGGTCGCAATTTGATCCAACTGGGTCTGGGTGCTGCCTAACTCCTGGCGGGTGCGGCTTTGCAGGGCGATCGCTTCCTTCAACGACTGGTTAATTTGCCTCAGCCGCTTTTGAGCCGCCTGCTGTTCGGCAGTTGCCTGATCGCGCTGCTGCTCTACCTTGGCCGCTTCTCGCTCTGCCTGCTTTAGCTCCGATAGCGCCGTATCGCGCTCGGCTTGCACATCTTCTAGTTCAAATACTCCCGTTCGCAATTGATCATCAACGGCAAATAGCAGTCCAAACGTGCTGCTGGCAATTACAATGCCCGTCAAAATCGTAATCAGAGTAGCCGTTTGCCGAGGCCGCAAGCCAAACAAACTCAAGCGGGATTTTCCCACTTTCATGCCAATGCGATCGCCCATCGTGGCGATCACCCCCCCCAATACTAAAATCGCAGCAATCAAGACCAGCCCTGTGGTCATCCTTGGTAATACTCAAAACTCAGATACAGCGTACTTCAATTCTGCCTAGAGTTTTGAACGACTGGCCAAGAGTTTTAGCAAGAGGTCTAAATCAGACAGTTGCTAACGGGTGCATATTCGATGGGATCAGCCGAATTTTCCTTACGTAAACTGCTGACTGAGTGCCACAGGGTTGTAAACCGTGATCTTTTTCTTATGAATTGAAATCATCTTGTCTTGACGCAAATCGCCCAGCAGCCGGGTGACCGTGACGCGAGTCGAACCAATGGCTTCGGCGATCGCCTGGTGCGACAGCTTCAGATCGATCGTGATCCCATCTGCCGTGGGAACGCCAAAATCGCGGCAGAGAATCAGCAAAAAGCTGACCAAGCGTGATCCCATATCTCGGTGAGCTAGGGTTTCAATCATCATCTCAGTTTGCAAAATCCGAGACGACAACCCCTTCAGCATTAGCATCGACAGGTCAGGATTTTCTTTTAGCGCCTTCTCAACTTGCTCAATCGGCACCGACAGCAGCTCCACTGGCGTAAATGCCACCGAATGATAGAAGCGATCGGCACGTTGACCCGTAATTAGCGACAGGACGCCAAAGACGCTGTTCTCGCGCAGCAACGCTACGGTAATCTCTTCACCCGCTTCATAGACCCGAGAGAGCTTCACTGCTCCTTTCAGCAGAAAGTAAACCCGTTCCGCCGGGTCACCGGGAAAGAAAATTGTTTTTCCTCTCTCGAATGTTTCTACCATGGGTGGAAATGCTCCACCGCTGAGCTGGCGGAACACATCCGCTAAAGGCTTTTCATGTGCTGCGACCATACGTTTCGCCTTCCAAGCGCGTTCAAATCAACGTTAGAGCAGAAGCTCCCAAGATATGCCCTGGGTCAGTTTTCTGATATCTAGAACACTTAATCTAACTTCAGAGCAGGTTTTTGTATCGCAAATCACTTACTGGGTCTCAGAGTGAGTCAATTTATACAAAATTTAGGTTGATGATGAAGTCGAAACCCAGTAGAGCCGGGTTGGTCAGCCCTTACAGGCAACCCAGCACGGCTGTTACGAAAGATTGTAACAGCGAGATACAGTTTAGGTTGCATTTTCCCAAAAAATATTGATTCTCCCCCCGCCGACCCGGTAGATTCTGCACCCCCCTATCTTTTGCATCCCGTTTTTCAGTATTTTTCTAAGGGGTCGTCTTGTGTGGCACTGCATAGATGAGATAGCAGCACAGATGAGATGATTGCCCTGCCTAACGACCTATCCTATTCGCGCATTTGCAGCCAACCATCATGCTAGACCTGACCGGAAAGAACGCCCTCGTCACAGGCATTGCCAACAATCGTTCCATTGCCTGGGGGATTGCTCAGCAGCTCCACAAAGCCGGAGCCACCATGGGCATGACCTATCTGCCAGACGAGAAAGGCAAGCTAGAAAAAAAAGTTGCCGAATTGGTTGAACCGCTAGAACCCAAGCTATTTTTGCCATGCGATGTGCAAGATCAAGCCCAAATTGATGCGGCCTTTGAGACGATTCGCGAGCAGTGGGGCAAGCTGGATATTTTGATTCACTGCCTCGCGTTTGCCAACCGAGACGACCTCGGCGGTGATTTTAGCAATGTGTCCCGCGATGGCTTTAACCTGGCGCTAGATGTGAGTGCCTACTCGCTAATTCAGCTCAGCCGTGCAGCCAAGCCACTGATGAGTCAGGGCGGGGCGATTGTGACGCTGACCTATGTGGGAGGGGCCCGCGTGGTGCCCAACTACAACGTCATGGGAATTGCCAAGGCAGCATTGGAAATGAATGTGAAATATTTGGCGGCAGAAATGGGACCCCAAAATATTCGGGTCAATGCCATTTCGGCAGGGCCAATTCGGACGCTGGCGTCCTCGGCAGTCGGCGGCATTTTAGATATGATCCACCATGTGGAAGCCATTGCCCCCCTGCGCCGCACCGTGACACAGACAGAAGTGGGCAATGCCGCCGCGTTCCTGTGCAGCGACCTCTCTAGCGGTGTCACTGGGCAGGTGCTGTATGTAGATGCTGGGTACGAGATAATGGGAATGTAAATTGCGACCTGCTGCCCGCCACACCGTTCTCTCTTTTTTCTCTCTTTTTCTTTATTTCCCTCTTCTCTTTTTCTTTTTTCCCTTTTCTCTTTTTCTTTTTTCCCTCTTCTCTTTTTCTTTTTTCCCTCTTCTCCCTATCGCCCTATGCAAACTCGCGATTCCCGCTCTGCCGATTCCCGCTCTGCCCCAGCACCCCACCTGCTAGACCCGTCTCACCGTACGGCCTCAGTGAGCCGCACCACCAAAGAAACTGATGTGCAGGTGAGCCTCAACCTAGATGGGCAAGGGCGCTGCGTGGCCCATACGGGCGTGCCGTTTTTGGATCACATGCTCGATCAGATTTCCTCCCATGGCCTAATTGACCTGGAGGTGCGATCGGTGGGCGACATTCAAATTGATGATCACCACAGCAATGAGGATGTGGGGATCACGCTGGGGATGGCGATCGCGCAGGCAGTAGGCGATCGCAAAGGGATCACCCGGTTCGGGCATTTCGTCGCCCCGCTAGATGAAGCGTTGGTGCAAGTAGCGCTCGATTTTTCGGGTCGCCCCCATCTCAGCTATGGGCTACAGATCCCAACGCAGCGGGTCGGCACCTACGACACGCAGCTGGTGCGCGAATTCTTTGTGGCGGTGGTCAACCACGCGCAGATTACGCTCCACATTCGCCAGCTTGACGGCATCAACTCGCACCACATCATCGAAGCCACGTTCAAAGCCTTCGCCCGCTCCCTGCGGATGGCAGTAGACGTTGATCCCCGCCGTGCCCATGCGATCCCCAGCTCTAAAGGGGTGCTGTAGCCCTGAAGATCTAGAGCTGAATGCTACTCCTTTTTATTCATGGCGCTGACGCCGCTCAGCAGCATCACCAGCCCGCCGATGAGGATGGCGATCGCCAATCCGCCCAGCACCCAATCCAGCGGCGTGTTTGTTTCCATGGTTGGCATTATCGGTAATTCATGACTCTGCCCTCATCCTACCGCCACTCTGATGCCTCTGTATGACACCTCCTTTTGAGTATCGACCGTTAGATCTAGCCACTGAGGGAGCCGAGTTCGATCGGATTCATTCTCAATGTTTCAGTTCGCCGCTAGACGTGGAGCAGGCGTATCTCCGCTGCATTGGGGTAGAGCATGGGCGCGTCATTTGCCAGGACGGGACGCTGCTGGGTGGGTTAGTCCTGATGCCGATGGGACAGTGGTGGGGCGGGCGGCGGGTGGAGATGACGGGGATCGCATCGGTGGCGATCGCACCCCAACATCGAGGAGCCGGGGCGGCGATCGCGCTGATGCGAGCGGCACTAAGGGAACTGCACAGCCAGGGAGTGCCGCTGTCGATGCTATATGCTGCCACCCAGCGCCTATACCGCAAAGCCGGATATGAGCAGGCTGGGTTCAATGTGGGCTGGGAAGCCTCCACCGATGTGTTGGCCATGCGAGAGCGATCGCTGCCCATTTATCCCCTGCCTCAGACCTCAGAAACCTTGCGGGCCATCTATCAGCAGCACGCGCCCCACAACAACGGCCACCTCGATCGCCATTCTGCTCTGTGGACGTGGTTACTCAAGGCCGACACCGACGAAATTCTCAGCGTTTATGGCCTCGGATCGCCCGCACAGCCCGAAGGGTATATCGTGATTGCCCAACGGACTGGCCAGCATAATTCCCGCCTGCGGGTCAACGATTGGGTGGCGCTCACCCCTGCCGCCCTGCACACCTGCTGGACATTTTTGGCCGATCACCGCTCCCAAATTAAAACGATTCAATGGAAAAGTTCCGCCGTTGATCCGCTGACCCTAGTGTTGCCCGAAGAGGTGGCCAAACCTTTATTTGTGGAACGCTGGATGCTGCGGATTGTGGATGTTAAAGCCGCGCTAGAGCAACGAGGCTATCCGGCTCAGCTGCAAACGGAACTGCATCTGGAGCTGAGTGATGATGTGATCCCGGAGAATACAGGCAGGTTTGTGCTGACGGTAGCAGATGGGCGAGGCGCAGTATCTCCCGGCGGCAGCGGTGACTTAACGCTGGATATTGGCGGGTTGGCTCCGCTCTACACGGGTCTGTTCAATGCCCAGCAGCTGCAACTGATGGGACTGTTGAGCGGATCGGCAGCAGGCAGGGCGATCGCCACCCAGATGTTTGCGGGCATTCCCCCCTGGACATCGGATTTCTTTTGAGATTTGGCTCTGCCTCCTGTAATTGAGTGGCAGAGCCACTCGGGCAGCGTTCCCAGGCTCTGCCTGGGAACGAGTGCGTGCCCCGAGGCTAGAACCTAGCCACACAGAAGCAAGACCGGGTATCTAGGGTCGCTGCCGCCGTCGGGTCAGGATGCTGACGACTTCGCCAGGATTGGCACCGGGCAGCTTGCTGCTCCAATGGTTGGTGTTGGCAAACCCGCGTGCGTGCAGGTCGTGAGGCAATAGGTGCGTCAAACATCTCAATCATCGGGGTTCTCCGGCATGGGGTAAGAGTAAACCCCAAAAATCTAGCCACCCCGTTTCCATCGGAAAATAGGGTGGCTATCGAGAATGCTAAAATCGCGTGTTAGCCTCCATACTGCCTGTTCACAGTTGGGGGTTAGCCGCTCAATGTTGTTTGCATCAGCATTGGGCGGTGCTAGTTTTTTGGAGCGAACCGGGTTGCTCGACTGCGGAGTTGTTACACAACCTTAGTTAGCAAGAATACGGGCATACTCATGTCCTTGTCAATCCGTGATGTGGGCAGATTGTTGGG
>CASBQJ010000427.1 GCA_949127705.1 Synechococcales cyanobacterium PMM_0085 | reverse complement strand
TGCCTACCCGGCGGCGGTAAAGGTCGGCGGTTTGGCCAACGGCAATGCGGCTGGGGGTGGCAATTTATTTTGCGACGGACGGCTCCACCGAGGTGGGGTGGTGGGGCTGGCTCTGAGTGGCAATGTGGTAATTGAGGCGATCGTGGCACAGGGATGTCGCCCCATTGGGCATCCGTATCGGGTGGCAGAAGGCGATCGCAATATCATGCTGAAGCTGGAAGAGCAGATCGATGCCACAGATGCGACGACAGCGGGCTATGGCAAACTTTCTACGCCCCTAGAAGCGCTGCAGCGGTTGCTGCAAGATCTTAGCGACGAAGATCGCGAACTGGCGCAGCATTCGTTGTTTGTTGGGGTGGCTCAAAGTGAATTTAAGCAGTTGCTAGAACCGGGTGATTTTCTGATTCGGAATTTGTTGGGCGTCGATCCACGGGCAGGGGCAATGGCGATTGGCGATCGCGTTCGCTCTGGGCAACGGATTCAGTTTCATTTGCGCGATGCGGAAACCTCGGCGGATGATTTAGAAACGCTGCTCAAACGGTATCAGGCTCAAGGCTCAAATACAGCATCCCCCGTGGGCGCACTGATGTTTTCGTGCGTGGGTCGAGGAGAAGGGCTGTATGGGGAGCCGAATTTTGATTCCCATTTATTTAACCGCTACATTCGAGACATTCCTCTCAGCGGGTTCTTCTGCGGTGGCGAAATTGGCCCAGTCGGCAATTCCACCTTTCTCCACGGCTACACGTCGGTGTTTGGCATTTGCCGAGATAAAAACTGATAGACGTTATCCACTCCAAACTAAGACCGTGTGGTTGTCGAAGGTGGGGTCAGCGCGATCGCTACGGCCAAAAGGGGTCAGGTATTGACGGGCATGGGGCGGAAACTGGCTGAAGTCGAACTGGGGGTCACCCCTGGCAATGTCGGCCCAAAAGTAGCGCAAGCTGGGGGCTAGGGTAGTCGCTTCAGCGGGCGACAGGCTCAGGGGCGGGAGGGTGAGAAATCGGTGCATAAACTGGAAGGAGCGATCGCCCATCCATTCGCGGGAGAGATGCTGGAGGTCATTCCATCCGGGCACTGCACTGACCCGCTCGGTTTCGACTGTGAGCTGTGAGTTGCCGTTGTCGTCTTGCTCAAAATGCAGCACCCGATAGGGATGGGGATAGCTGACCAGCGACCCAGTAGTGATTTCGTAGATGCCCTGATGCTGGACGCCCTGATGCTGGCTGTCCTGATGCTGGACGCCCCGATCGTGGGCAATATCTTGCACATGCAGGTGACCTGTAAAAATCAGCGGCACTCTGGCGCGGTGCAAAATGGCGAGCAATTCTGCGGCATTTTCTAGCATGTAGCGTTGCCCCATGCCATGCTGCGACTGCCCTGGCAGGTGTTCGATTACGTTGTGATGCACCATCACCAAAACGACGTCTTCGGTAACGGCGGCTAAGGTTTTTGCCAGCCAGGTCAACTGTACGGCGTCGATCTGGCCTCGGTTCAACTGTTGACCCGCTGCATCAAAGGCGATCGAATTTAACCCAATCAGAGTGACACCGGGCAGCACCTGGCGGACGTAATAGGGCTGTCGGCTGTCGGTGTAGCCAAAGGGTCGATAGTAGGTTAAAAAGTCTTCTATGCCAATTGAGTGGGGAGTTGACTGCTGCTCGATGAGATCGTGGTTGCCGGGAACCAGGTAAATGGGGTAGGGGAGCTGCGCTAATCGGTCGGCTAACCAGGCGTGGTTTTCGGGTTCGCCGTGCTGGGTTAGATCGCCTGGGAGCAGCAAAAAATCTAGGTCTAGAGTCTGCAAGGCTGTCAGCACACTCTCTAAGGCAGGAATGCTAACTTCCACTAGGTGAAAGCGATCGCGACTATCCCAAATGGTGTGGGGCAGAGCGATGTGCAGATCGCTAATAATGGCGAAGCGGAAATTGAGAGACATGACGAGCCGGAAAAAGGGGCGTTGAGGCGTGTGGATAAATCATATATGTTTTAGGCTGAAGGCAGGTCTGTAGACACAAGGAGTGGGTGTATTGGCAGTTGTCCGAGTGCGTCAGCACGTTAATCCGCTGAGCCAGAAGTATCAGCAGCCCGTTGAACCGCCAGATTGGCAGCAGGTCTATGCTCGGGCGGGGCAGCCACTGCATTTAGATATTGGCTGTGGGCGCGGCGTGTTTTTGCTGCAAATGGCGGAGCTGCATCCTGAGTGGAATTTTTTGGGGCTAGAAATTCGCGAGCCGCTGGTTGAACAGGCCAATCGCTGGCGCGACGAGCGCGGGTTCACGAATCTGCACTATGTGTTCTGTAATGTCAGCAATTCACTGGAGCCACTGCTGCGATCGCTGCCTCCCCAGGCGCTGCAACGAGCCAGCATTCAATTTCCCGACCCCTGGTTTAAAAAGCGGCATCAAAAGCGACGAGTCGTGCAACCCGAAACGGTGGCAGAGTTGGCTCACTATTTGCCCGTTGGCGGGACGCTATTCGTCCAGTCCGATGTCAAGGCTGTGGCGGTCGAGATGTGCGATCGCGTCCAGGCTGATCCGGCATTCTGTCCCCAAAATCATGGCGAGTGGCTACCCGACAATCCCTTCCCCGTGCCCACTGAGCGCGAGCAATCGACCCTTTCACGCGGCGAACCCGTTTACCGGGCTTTATTTCTCCGACAAGATTTACCGCCGATTGAGCCAAACCCTAGGGCACAACCAACACCGGACAAGGAGACAGATTAATCACGCGATTGGTGACGCTATCGGCTGCGCCATCTTCGGTTAATCCTAGGCCACGGCAGCCCATAATAATCAGATTTGCGCCCACTTCATCGGCCACATCGCAGATGGTAAAGGCGGGCTTGCCTTGGCGTTCAAGCAGTTCAGGCTCAATCCCCTGATCGCTAAATAGAGCTTTGGCCGTGTTCAACAGATCGGCGATCGCTTGCGGAGAAGCCATTTCCACATCGGCTTTGGTGGGGGCTTGCCCTGCTTCTAGAGCCGCCACCACGGACAGAATAATCAGGCGGCTGTTATGGGTTTTCACCACATCTGCCACCACCTCAGCCGCCTCACGAGATTCACGGCTTTGATCAATTGGAAACAAAATAGTTTCAAACAACATAACAGCCTCACAGAGACACAGAGTTCGATCAAGGGATGAGTGACTATTTGAAAACGTTAGCAATTACCTTGGTAATGCTGAGCGGAATGCTGAGCGATCGCAGCGTGTGGCACATCTTGCAGCTCCCAGCGTTGTCTGTACGTTTACTACAGATCTTATAAGCGAAAGTTATAGAACTTAGCAAACTTGAAAAGAATTAATAGTGGACTTACCGTAGCTTCTAACTGAGTGTTAGTAATCCCTGACGTTTTACAATAGCTAATAGGTAGAAAGACTTACTTTAAGGGGTACATGTAGTGTCCAAGAAAACTTTAGCAAATTTGACCGCGTCTGACTTACAGGGTAAGCGGGTATTGGTGCGGGCAGATTTTAATGTGCCGTTAGATGAACAAGGCAACATTTCTGACGACACTCGGATTCGGGCGGCATTGCCCACGATCAATGAGCTAATTAGCAAAGGGGCGAAGGTAATTTTGGCTAGCCACTTTGGCCGACCCAAAGGCGACAACTTTGCCGCCCGTGTCTCTGACAAAAATCGGCTGACGCCCGTTGCTGCCCGCCTGTCAGAACTGCTGGGGCAGACTGTGACCAAGCCCAGCGACTGCATTGGGGATGAGGTGGACAGCGTGGTGGCCGCCATGCAGCCCGGTCAGGTGATTTTGCTGGAAAACGTGCGGTTTCACCCTGAAGAAGAAAAGAACGATCCAGACTTTGCTAAACAGCTGGCATCGGTCGCCGACTTATACGTGAACGATGCCTTTGGCACCGCCCACCGCGCCCATGCCTCTACCGAAGGCGTGACCCACTACCTGAAGCCCTCGGTCGGCGGTTTACTGATTGAAAAAGAATTGCAGTATCTGCAAAATGCGATCGAAGACCCCAAGCGTCCGCTGGTTGCCATTATCGGTGGCTCTAAAGTATCGAGCAAGATCACGGTGATCGAGAGCCTGCTGGAAAAAGTAGACAAGCTGCTAATTGGCGGTGGCATGATTTTCACTTTCTACAAAGCTCGCGGCCTCAGCGTCGGCAAGTCGCTAGCCGAAGATGAGTTTCTAGAATTGGCTACAACCCTAGAAGCGAAGGCCAAAGAGAAGGGGGTCGCCCTGTTGCTACCGACCGATGTGGTGGTAGCCGATAAATTTGCCGCCGATGCCGATACTCAAACCGTTAGCATTGACGCCATCCCCGACGGCTGGATGGGCTTAGACATCGGTCCCGATTCGATTAAGGTCTTCGAGGCAGCGCTCTTGGGCTGCAAGACGGTGATCTGGAATGGCCCGATGGGTGTATTTGAGTTCGACAAATTTGCGGCTGGCACGGAGGCGATCGCCCATTCTTTGGCGGCTCTAACCAAAACTGGCGCGACGACCATCATCGGCGGTGGCGACTCGGTGGCGGCGGTGGAAAAGGTCGGCGTGGCCGAGCAAATGAGCCATATTTCTACCGGTGGCGGGGCTAGCTTGGAACTGCTAGAAGGCAAAGTTCTGCCCGGTATTGCCGCGCTAGACGATGCGTAGGGTTTAGATGTTTAGGGGGCATGGCAGTGCCAAGCCCCTCCTGTCATTCCCTTTCGTGCGGGCATGGCAGTGCCATGCCCCTACGGGGATGGATTGGGTAATACGATCGCCAACCGTTATTCCGATCGCAGTGCCGCTACCGGATCGAGCCGACTGGCGCGCAAAGCAGGCAGAAAACTGGCACCGACGCCCACAAGCAAAGCAGAACCCATGGCCAGGGTCGTAGTGTGCGGGTCAAAGCGATAGGGCAAGTCAAACTGGTTGGCGACGAGCAGCGTCAGGCCGTGGATGGAGGCGATCGCCAAGCTGCCCCCTACAACGCTCAGCAGCGCGGCCTCCAAAATAAACTGCACCATAATTTCGCCCTGGGTTGCCCCAATTGCCCGCCGAATCCCAATTTCAGCCGTGCGCTCCGTCACCGCCGCAATCATAATGTTGGCAATGCCGACTCCGCCCACCAGCAGCGACACTACTCCCACCGCCGCCAGTGCTCGTGAGGCCAGGGTCAATATTTCTTGCTGACGCAAAATATCTTCAACATTGTTCCAGGCATAGAACTGCTGCCCTGGATAGCGTTGCTCTAACAGCTGCTTGGCCTGATCGCTCACTTGGTTCAAACTCTCTAGCTGCCGAGGCCGGATTTTGATGGCGTCCATGGCGCGATCGCCGCTCATTGCCCCTTGAAACGCCAGCGAAAGAAATAGCATGCCGTCCTGATCCATATCGTCGGCGTCAATTTTGCGCTCAATTACCCCCACCACTGTCAGCGGCTGGCGATTCAGATAAATTTGTTGGCCAATCGGCGATTCGGCTTTGAATAGGGTCTGGCTCACCACCTGATCAATTAAGGCCACCGGGCGAAAGCCATCAAAATCTGCATTGGTCAAAAACCGTCCGGCTTGGAGCCGATTACCCGATGTTTTCAGATACGCCTGCGAAATAGCCACCACCTGCGGCTTGGCGTCGCGATCGCGAAACAGTACCGCCATGGGGCCTAACCACTGCAAGCCACTCACGATTTCTGCCCCCGAGAGCCGTTGCTCCAGGTAGGTAATGTCCTCCTGGGTCAGGCGAATCCGGCTAGCAAACCCGGTCCATTCTGGTAGCGTTGTAATCTGGGGTGCCTCCTGCGCCGCGAGCTGGCGGGCAATCACAGCGCGGCTAATGCTGCCCACGTTGAGCGTGGCACTGACCGAGGCCACACCCATGAAGATGCCCACGGTTGTGAGCAGAGAGCGTAGGGGGTTACTGGTGAGCGATCGCAGCGTTAGCACCAGTAAATCGCGAGCCGCCAGACTCATGGGCTGACCTCTGGACTAGCGCCCGGTAGCGAGGCTGGAGCTGAGGTAACCTGCATTCCTGGCTTCAGCGCTAGATCGGGGGTGGGAACGGCAATGCGATCGCCCACCTGTAAGCCCGTGGTCACTTCAACCCGCGTCAAGCCCTCCAACCCAAGGGTAACGGGCTGTTGATGCACCGTGTTGGCCTCGTCTACCACCCAGACAAACGGTTTAGACCCGTCCTGCTGAATTGTTTCTACATCCAGCACCACCACATTTTGGCGCTGTTGCAGCACAATTTCTACATTCACCTGGCTACCTGGAATTAGCGTTTGGGTGGGGCGATCGAGCCGCACCGTTGTGGGCACCATCACCTGGCTAGACGCTGGGGAACCGCCGCTGGAGTCGTCAGAGGCGATCGCCTGCGGATACAAAGCCCGGACGCGCCCGGTAAACACGGTAGAATCTGGCCCAATCACACTCACCCGAGCTAATTGATTGATTCTCACCTGCGCGGCGTTCAGCGTCGATAGGTTCAGCTTCACCACTTCTTGCGCCGGGTTGCCCAAGGTCAGCAGCTGCGTCCGCCGATCGACGCCATCGCCATCCTTCACGTCCACCCCTAGCACTAGCCCATTGATTGGTGCCGCAATCATCGTGCCTTGCAGTTCTTCCTGGGTGCGCTGCCGCTGCAATTGTAGCTTTTGAATTTCTAAGCTGGCCGTTTGCACCGCCGCCGTCGCATCGCGCAGGGTGCGCTGAGTGGCCCGCACCTGGGTTTCCTGCGCTTGCGCCCGTTCACGAGAAATGGCTCCTAACTCGGCCAGACGGGTTAAGTTTTGTAGCTGCTGCTGATCGGTAATCAGCTGCGCCTGGGCCTCAGCGATCTGTGCCTGGTTTTGAGCTAGTGCTACCTGCTGCTGCTGAATCTGCACCTGCTGATCGAGCAGCGCCGTTTGCCGATCGGGATTGCGCAACGTAATCAGCACTTGCCCGGTGGTGACGCGATCGCCTGCTTGCACCAGCACCCGCTCCACGGCTCCTTCGGCTGGAGACACCAGGGTTTGCTGCCCTCCCAGTTCCACCGTACCGCTTTCATTGATCACCGTTTCGACGGTGCCGCGTTCCACCGTTTGCAGGCGGACGGCGATCGCCTCTGGCACCCGGTTGAGCGTCACGCCATACAGTGCCCACCCGCCCAAACTGGCCAGCGCCAAAATGCCTGAGCCAGCCACCCAGCCGATGCCAGTCCGATACAGATTTTTTCCCTGAGGCTGAAGCATAGGTAGACTGCCCAAATCAGTAGTGATATCAATAAATAGTATCAATCAGATCCTATCCGATTACTACACGGGCTGATCGATCAATTCCTGGCGATCGCACTCGATTAGCGGATCACCTCAAACCGCTTGACTTGGAGCACCGGGCCAATCATCGCCATTGTCATCACATCTTGAAGAACAGTGCCCTCAACCTGCACCTTCAGCCCATTTTGCAACCGTTCCTTGGGGGGCACCGCGATGGATTTCGGAGGTTTCTCCCGTACTGGCAACTAGCGCCCATGTGCCATCTGGGACAACAGTTACACCTGTGTCGATCATCGCCTCCACCTGCTGCTGAATTTGGGCATCCGGTAACGTTTCTTGAAAATCTAATGCAATTGAATCGTAGGTGCCCTGAGCGCCCAAATTGGGCGCATTTGCCAGCGCCAACAGCAGGCCAATGCCCAGCAACGCCGCCAACAGCAACCGCTTCATCGTCTGAGGCTCTCAGCAAACAGCATGCTCTCACCATAGCTTAAGACCAGTGGCAGTCGCGGCCAAATTCAGCGAAACCAGTTCCTAATCCATTGCGACTCACGCCGATGACCCAACAAGCGGTAAAATAAATTGCCGATTGTCATCCCCATCTGCAAGATTCATGATTTCCAGTAACGACTTTCGCACAGGTGTCACGATTGTTATCGATGGCTCGGTTTGGCGGGTAGTGGAGTTTCTCCATGTGAAACCTGGCAAAGGGTCAGCTTTTGTGCGCACCAAATTAAAAAATGCACAGTCTGGCAGCGTCATAGAAAAAACGTTTCGAGCTGGTGAAACATTGCCCCAGGCTGTGCTGGAAAAGAGTGTGATGCAACACACCTATAAAGAAGGCGATGATTACGTCTTCATGGATATGGGCACCTATGAAGAAGGGCGGCTCACGGCTGCTCAGATTGGCGATCGCGTCAAATATCTCAAAGAGGGCATGGAAGTTAACCTGGTTCGCTGGGGAGAGCAGGTGATGGACGTAGAACTGCCAAACTCTGTGGTTTTGGAAATTACCCAAACCGATCCAGGGCTGAAGGGCGATACGGCCACTGGAGGCACCAAACCAGCAATTGTAGAAACGGGTGCTCAAGTGATGGTGCCTTTATTCATCACCACAGGTGAACGCATCAAGATTGACACTCGAACAGATACCTACCTAGGCCGCGAGAAAGACTAGTGGATTTCAACCACGGTTCAAGGGCAGAAGTTGCACCCGGCGATCGCCTGAGCCTCTGCCCTTGCTGTTCTCAGCGACCTATACTCCCCCTGATTATCTGACCGTTTTGATAGTGGGCTATAAAACTTGTGGAATTAAATTTTAATGAAATCCGCGAATTGCTGACGATTCTGAATCAATCCAATATCGCGGAAATCAGCCTAAAAAGTAATGATTTTGAACTCACGCTGCGCAAAGAAGGCAAAACGAATGACTATCCTTCTGCTAGAAGCGCTGTAGACGTTGAGCCTCCAGCTTTACCCATTGCGGCGCAGGTGGCCTTGCCTGCGGCACCGCCCCCCACGGCACCGTCGCCGCCTGCCCCGCTCGCCAGCGATCGCCTCGCAGAAGTTACCTCACCCATTGTGGGCACCTTTTACAGTTCTCCCGGCCCCGATGAACCGCCGTTTGTGGCAGTGGGCGATCGCATTCGGTCTGGGCAAGCGGTTTGCATCATCGAAGCCATGAAGATCATGAACGAGATTGAGGCGGAAGTGACGGGGGAAGTTGTGGAAATTTTGGTGCGCACTGGCGAATCGGTTGAGTATGGACAAGCCTTAATGCGCGTTAATCCAGGCTAATTTGCTCAGCAGCATTCTCAGCCAAGCTGCTCACGAAAAAGCAGGGCAATGCACGAAATGCACCGCCCTGCTTTTTGCGTTCATCCGACAGAGAACTGCTCTCTAGAGATTGGGAGCAGATTTTACTGAAACTTCGGCCAGACGGTTCACTGAACTCGATTGCGCCATCTTCAGCGACGATTGCAGCATGGGCGTCTGCTGCACCGCCGTGTTCACCAGTGTAAATAGCGGATTCGAAAGAATCCCGGCTAGCGACGTTGTAATTAGGGCTAGCACAATTCCGACCTGGAGCGGGCGCATTCCGGGCAGCGTCCATTCAATGGCCGGGTATTGCTTCACCGACTCCGACATCTCATCCGGTTCCTTCACCACCATCATCTTAACGACCCGGATGTAGTAGTAAATAGAAATTACACTCGTCACTAAGCCTACCAGCACCAAGCCATAGGCACCTGCTTGCCAGCCTGCCCAAAATAGATAGAGTTTGCCAAAGAATCCAGCCAGCGGCGGAATCCCACCTAGCGAGAGCAGACAAATACTCAGCGCCAGCGTCAGCAGCGGATCTTTTTGGTATAGCCCACTGTACTCCGTGATTTCGTCAGTTCCGGTTCGCAATGTAAACAGAATGATGCAGGCAAAGCCGCCCAAGTTCATCAGCAGATAGATCATCAGGTAGAAGATCATGCTGGAATAGCCGGCTTCTGTGCCCACAATCAGCCCAATCATGACAAACCCAGCTTGCCCAATCGACGAATAGGCCAGCAGGCGCTTCATGCTGGTTTGAGCCAGCGCCACCACGTTACCTAGCACCATGCTTAAAATCGCCAACGCCGTCAGCACAAACCGCCACTGCTCCGACATCAGCGGAAATGCCGTGACCAATAGCCGCACCGCCAGGGCAAACCCCGCTGCCTTAGAGCCAACCGAAAGAAAGGCCACAACGGGTGTTGGAGATCCTTCATAGACGTCGGGAGTCCACTGGTGGAACGGCACCGCTGCAATTTTAAAGGCGATCCCAGCAATCACAAAGACTAGCGCAATCACTAAGCCAATCGACTGACCTACTTCATTGGAGACAATTCGAGCAGCGATATCACTGAGTCGGGTTTCGCCGCCAGAGAGGCCGTACAGCAGGGACAGGCCGTAGAGAAAAATAGCAGAACTGGCTGCTCCAATGAGCAAATACTTCAGGGCTGCTTCATTGGAACGAGGATCGCGCTTCATGTAGCCCGTCAGTAAATAAGACGAAATACTGAGGGTTTCTAGTGAAACAAAAATCATCACCAATTCATCCGCACCCGCCAAAAACATTCCGCCAAGCGTGGCAGTCAGCAAAATCACGATAAATTCTGCTAAAGCTGTACCCGAATGCTCCACATAGCGGATAGACATGAGAATGGTAAACGCGGCTGCAAGCGCGATAATGCCGCGAAACAGCACACTCAACGCGTCGCTATTAAATTCTCCAAAAAATGAAATTGGAGCGTCAGTATGCCACTGATAGTAGAGGGCGACGGTGGCCGAGAGCAGACCCGCGATCGCCACATACGGCGTCCAGCGAGACGACGAGCGGCCAACTATCAAATCTCCTACTAGCACCACCAGCAAAGTGACAATCACAATGCCCTCGGGCACAATGGTTCCGACGTTTAACTGAGCTGTGAGATTAGCGAAGTCCATAGGGTTCCTGGGCTTGAGCGGCATGAGAAGGAATTGCTGGTCGAGTCAGCAGATTCCGAAACAATAATTCAAAATATAACGGGTTAGAGTAAACATGTTTAAAGTAGCAAATTGTCAAATTACAAAATTGTCAAATTACAAACCTGTAAAAGCGATCGCTTTAAACCCTGTCAACTCTTTGATAAATTCCTGCTTTACAGACAGTTGCAGTTGAGTAAGCTACGGTTGTGTCTGTAGGTGCTCTACAGGGCTGGGCGTTTGCAGCCCCAACCGCTGACGACGGCCAATCGATAGCCAGCCAAGATAGCTATCTATCGGGTCAGACGCCGCCTGCACGGGACTTACCCTTACTCGACTTGTCGCAGACCCATCCGCAAGTGGGCAACCTGTCCATAGTGAATAATACCCTGTCAGACTGTACTGTATCCTTTAGTCCTTCCTGAATTACCTCTATTTCTATTGATATGGTCTATAAGTAGAAATCAAGGTACAAAACAATTAGGCAGTAGAGTAATATCACAGCGGGATACCTACTCAGGGCATAGAACCCAGGCATCGATAAGCATTTATACTTACTACGCCCGTCCTGACTTTTTCAGAATCACGTCAAAAATCCATGTCAACTCTTGTCATCGTTGAATCTCCCACGAAAGCCAAAACCATCCGCAACTACTTGCCACCGGGCTATCGAGTAGAAGCGTCGATGGGGCACGTGCGCGACTTGCCCCAATCTGCCAGCGACATCCCAGCATCGGTCAAAGGAGAGGAGTGGTCAAGAATTGGGGTAAATGTAGAGGCAAATTTTGAGCCGCTATACATTGTTCCACAAGACAAGAAGAAGATTGTCAAAGCCCTCAAAGACGCTCTCAAAGGAGTCGATGAATTAGTTCTAGCCACTGACGAAGACCGTGAGGGCGAAAGCATTAGCTGGCATTTACTGCAAATATTGCAGCCGAAGGTGCCAATCAAACGCATGGTGTTCCATGAAATTACCGAAGACGCGATTCATGCGGCGCTGAGCAACTGTCGAGATGTGGATGAGCATGTCGTCCGCGCCCAGGAAACTCGGCGGATTCTGGATCGCTTGGTGGGCTATACGCTGTCGCCGCTGCTGTGGAAAAAGATTGCCTGGGGGCTGTCTGCCGGACGGGTGCAATCGGTGGCGGTGCGGCTTTTGGTGGTGCGCGAACGGCAGCGCCGTGCGTTCCGTAAAGGGGCGTATTGGGATCTAAAAGCCACGCTCAGCCAAGGGCAGACGCCGTTTGATGCAAAGCTGGTCAGCCTGGGCGGCACTCGCGTGGCCACAGGGGCAGATTTTGACGAATCGACTGGGCAAGTCATTGCGGGACGGGAGGTGCTGTTGCTTGGTGAAGCCGAGGCTCGGGCGCTGCACGATCGCCTCCAGCAAAGTACCTGGACAGTGACCGGTCTAGAGGAACGGGCCTCCACCCGCAAACCTTCACCGCCGTTTACGACTTCCACCCTGCAACAAGAGTCGAACCGGAAGCTGCGGCTATCGGCTCGAGATACCATGCGCACCGCGCAAAGCCTCTACGAGCAAGGCTACATTACCTACATGCGGACTGACTCGGTGAACCTGTCACAGCAGGCGATCGCCGCCGCCCGTGACTGTGTGCAAAACATGTACGGCAGCGACTACCTCAGCCCTGAGCCCCGGCGTTACAGTACCAAGAGCAAAGGGGCACAGGAAGCCCACGAGGCCATCCGCCCTGCTGGCAGCACGTTCCGCACCCCCCAAGCCACGCAACTCAGCGGTCGAGATCTTCAGCTCTACGATCTAATCTGGAAGCGTACGGTCGCTACGCAAATGGCCGAAGTGCGCCAAACCAATATCACGGTTCAAATCCAAGCCGAAGATGCGGGCTTTCGAGCTAGCGGTAAGCGGATTGACTTTGCCGGCTTTTTCCGAGCCTATGTCGAAGGTTCAGATGATCCCGATGCGGCGATCGAGAGCCAAGAGGTGATTTTGCCGATGCTGCGTCAGGGGGATCACCCAACCTGTGGAGCATTGGAGGCGATCGCCCACGAAACCCAGCCGCCAGCGCGCTACAGCGAAGCCTCCTTAGTCAAAACACTAGAGAGTGAAGGGATTGGCCGTCCTAGCACCTACGCCAGCATTATTAGCACGATCATCGATCGCGGCTATGCTCAAATGACCAACAACAGCCTGGTACCCACCTTTACCGCCTTTGCCGTCACCACTCTGCTAGAAAAGCATTTTCCTGACCTAGTAGACACCAGTTTTACCGCCCGCATGGAGCGCACCCTAGACGAAATCTCTACTGGCGAAGCAGAATGGCTGCCGTACCTGACTAAATTTTATCTGGGAGAATTCGGCTTAGAAAATCAGGTAAAACAGCGAGAAGACCAAATTGACCCCAGTGAGGCTCGCGCCATTGAGCTAGAAGGGCTAGATGCCAAAGTGCGGATTGGGCGCTATGGAGCCTACATTGAAACCGAAAGTGATGGGGAACCGGTTAAAGCCACCATTCCGCAAAATCTCACCCCGGCTGACCTCGATCCCGAGCAGGTAGAGGTGCTGCTGCGCCAAAAGACCGAGGGTCCTGACAAAGTCGGCATCCATCCTGAAACAAGTGAGCCAATCTATGTGCTGA
>CASBQJ010000426.1 GCA_949127705.1 Synechococcales cyanobacterium PMM_0085 | reverse complement strand
GCTACATCAGTAGCCGCAATGGTTAACAGTAACCCTGCATCGGCAGCTGGGAGGAGTGTCAGCGTTGCATTAGGCACGCTGGTTTGGAAAATTAGCGGATCGACGCCATCTTGTAGCAATAGAGAGCGGTAGAAAACAGAAGTAGACGCGCCGCGTGATTCGATCGTGGTGCCTGCGGGTGGCCCTGCGTAGGATGCTCTATAAGCCTCGCGGGCTGCGGCTTCTTGTTGCTGTCTCTGGTAGTACCACGATGGACGCATTCTTCCCATGATTCTTATGTTGAGTTAGAGGTGTATCACAGTCTTAGCTTTAAAAAACAGCAACAGTTTCCGCTGGATACCATATGGTATCTAAAAAAGTTCCATTTCTAAGCTGGGCTAGGATGCACGTACTACCGTTCTTCTATGCCTTCCAGATCGATCAATCAGTACGATTGCCCTTGCTATACCTCGGATATGGAGGTAAGCAGTTTGAAACCTGACAGAGGCAATTGGGCGCGATCGGGGCATTCGTCGGCTCTCTCCCAAAATTCGTTCCATGGGTGGGATTGTGGGGTAAGCGTCTGAGGGTTGATCGTTCTCGTTGATCGTTAAATATTCCCAGTTAGGGTTATGGTTTTGGATATCTAAAACCTGTTCTATAACTCGTTTGCCTTCCGCTGCATTTCTGCATAATAACCGTAGAGAGTAACCGTGTTCTCTGTCTGTATAAGCGCATAAAGTTTTACCTTTGCGCCATACGAAACCCGATCCACTAGCGAATGATGTATTTATTTTATTTGCGTAAGTTTGTAAATTTGCTTCAGATAATGACTCCGCTGTTTCGTTCATTAATCTGAAACTAATCTCGCCAGCGACGGGGCTATAGTCCCGATCTACATCTTGTAAATCCTCTTGGAAGTAGAGCTGAATTTGAGGCTTGAATTTTAGCGTCTCTTGATAGGTGGGAACGGGAATTCCATAGATCGGCGTTTGGAATTCAGCAGCCTTGCCAAGGATGACGTAGAACAGCCAAAACCGACAAAGCACCATAGCACTCGTGTCATCTTCTAGAATGGTGCTAGCTACTCGCAGGCGATGGCGAGGGATGCTAAAATCAGGACTAAAGCTTGCATCTTCAGCGGCAAGATCCCTGAACTCTGCAATCACCCGCTTATTATGCGTCCATTGCAAAACGTCTTGTAATTGCTCCCATGAGTTAATCCCTTCTAGATCAAGTGGTGAAAGGTTGCCGTAGCGGTTAACCATTTGGTTCCTGTCTAACTTCTGCTGTGTCTGGAATAGGTAGCCTAACCTTTTGTGATTCTGCTATTAGTTTAGATTCAAACGTACTGGAGGGTAGATGCTGCGGGGTGTCTGTGTTGCTGCTATCTTTGCCTGCTTGGTCGCCAGGGATAACCTCTTCTACAGCAGTCTTTAGCGCGGCTTGCTGGTTAAATAATTCCGCTCCAGTTTGTTGAATATTTAACGCTTCTCCGGTAACTTCGTCAATGGACTCTACAGCCTCCTGGACATTGTTTAGAGCATTAAAATATTTATTGGTAGTGAAGTTGAGATTCGGATTCATCCACCGATAACACTTCTCTGTAAATACGCCAAATTTCTTAGATGCATTACCGATTAGTGCAACGTAGTTTCCTACAACTTCCAACGATTCCAACACGGAAAAAATCATAGATTGGAATGATGAAAGTATATTGCTAGCGGCTTGATAAATTCTATTAAATTTCTTCCAGTTTGCCTGAATTCCGTTAACGGTCTCAGTCCCAAAAATACCGTTAAAGAATCCCTCTATTGCATTGCCAGCCCATTGAGATGTGGATACATCTTGCCCATTAGCATCCTTAAACTCAGCACCGAAAAACTCAAGAATATTATCGAACGCGCTAAACAAAGTTTGACTAAGATTACTCGATAGCATGTATGCATTATGTAACACGGTAACGAACGTGAGGATATTCAGAATTTTCTGAACTACCATCGAATCCCACATCTTTTTGATAAAATTACCAATGCCGCCGCCTGGGATCTGTGGCCCTAACTTTGCATTGATAATGTCCAGCTTGGCCAGGATTGCAGCATTAGCGGCAGTGTTCGCCGCGTCGGCAGCTTGTGAGAGCCGATCTTGTAAATCCCTAACCCGGTTGTTTGTGTCGTTAGTTGTGCGGTCTAACCTTACTTGGCACGGATCGCCGCCGCCTGCATCACAGGCATTAATGTTTGTTGTGACTGGAATGCCTTGAGATGATGCCGTACGGATCGAATTTTGGACGCCAGTATTTACAGCGCTGCCAGTTGACCCGCCTACGGGTCGCCCGCCAGGGAAGGGAAAACGCGGGGTAGGTCTGCCGCCGCCAGGTCTAGCCGATCCGCCCTGCTGGGGAGCTGTGCCGCCGCCTACGGGTCGAACCAGTGGAATGGCAGGGGGTAGGATGCCCGGTTGATTGGGTTGCGCTGGGTTGCCGGGTTGCGCGGGGTTGCTGGGTTGCAGTCCCGGCCTGCCTATGCTTGGTTCAGCGTAAGGAGGTTGGGGTCGTTGCTGTGGCGCTGGCTGGGTTTGAGATGGCGATCGCGCTGGCTGTGGGTTGCCGGGTTGGTCGGGTGCTACTGGGTTAAATGGTTCCCCGATAGGGGTATAGCCGTTCTCCCCTAGCCCTTGCATTGAGACGGTTACAGTTATCGGGCGATCACTTCTAGCGTAATTGTTTACTAGTTCCGAGCGTTCAGAATTCGCGCGGCGGGGGAAAGCACTCGACCCATGCGAGGTAACAAAATATCTTATACGGGTGATTGGCGTTCCTTCTTGCTGTGTTTTTACCAGTCCAGGGGCAAAACTTATAGGGCCGTGTAATTCCGTGTCAATTTCATACGTTACAGGCGTTTCAAAAATGTTTATCCCTGTACCAGAGATCGACCCTGTAACCCTATAAATAGGGTACTGATCATAGACTCTCTCGTCTGGCGGTAGATTGTCGAGCGCATCTTGATAGAAATCGCTGAGGCTACCGCTGAGGCGATCGCTCGCACGTTGCAGCGCCGGGATGGATGGAGGGATAACAGATGGGGCGAGATAACTGGCTAGCCGTCCGGCTGCATCACCTAGCAGTGGAGCCGCTTCAAGCAATAGGGCAGGGATAGCGGAGGCTGCACTACCTCCTCGGTTGCCGCCAAGGGTGGGGCTGTTGCGCCTTCCCGCCGCGCCGCCTGGGGTTTCGGCTGCGCTGGGTGGTGTAGGAGTTGGCGATCGCGCTGGGGTGAGGGATGCTGGGGGCGCTGGGGTAATGCGATCGGGTGTGGTGGGTTGATAGGCTCTGGGGCGTGGCGTGGCATTGAAGCCGCCATCTCTTAACGCGGCTCTGAGAATTTCACCGGGCGCTTCGCCGCGTGCTCTCAGCCGATCGACTTCTCCTAGCGCTTGCCTGTAGCTGCGTAGGTTG
>CASBQJ010000425.1 GCA_949127705.1 Synechococcales cyanobacterium PMM_0085 | reverse complement strand
GTCTATAGAGAGTAAACCTGTCCATCAATTAAGAGTCGAGTAATTCCTTTCGCCTGAAGATAGGGACTAACCTTCAGAAACACCCGACCATCTGGGATTTTTACAACGCGCTGCATCCGCCGCATAAACCGTTTAGCCACGCGGTGATTGTCAAATACGGGTAGGGTTTTTTCTTGAATTTCGTGATCTGGAATTTGTCCCAGCTCGGCAAAATCTTTTAGCGGTCGAGTGACTAAATCAGATGTCCGATCGACAACTAGATAGCAGATTCGAGGAATGGCGGCTTCTGACAGGGGCAGAATATGCAGAGGCTTGCCCAGCGGAATATGCATCGACGCCAGGTTATCTAGATCGTCTGCATCGGCGGCGAGGTCATCGTCATCGTCATCGTCATCGTCGTCCTCTAGCTCTTCATCCTCTAGGTCGTCGTCCTCGTCTTCAAGATCATCAAACACCTTCTCCTTCTTGAGGATGTCTCGCTCGACGGCCTCTAGCTCAGCTAGAACTGGGGCTTCAGCAGCCACCACTTTTCGCTTTCTCGAGCTAATGGGTGCAAGGGTAGGGTTCAGCTCAAGCGAGCCGTCTTCAGCGTCTGTGGGGCTGGTCAAAACCGGTGCTGAAACAGATGGCTTGATGATGGGGGCAGGCTTGGCAGGTTTGGCGATCGCCGTTGACGAACGCTTACGCTGCCGACGGCCAGAACCCAACTCGTCAAGGTCATCCGACTCGATCTCCGCTGCTGCTGCAAGCGCCTCAGAGTCTGGCTCTATTTCCACCTCGTCGCTTGGCGGCTCAGCCACAGCTATCGGCACGACTGGATCTGGCAACATTAGCTGAGCAACGTCAGAGATTCCAGCTAGCGCCGCCTTAGCCTCAGCTCGGTTTGACCCACTGCGCTTCTGCTGAATCAAGATGTCGTACTCTGTTTCTGCCAGCGTTTGTTTCAAAATACGGCTGATGGTAGACGTACTCACATCGAACCGCTCAGCCAGAGAAGAGGTGGTTTCTTCGGTCTGGCGATAGAGCGCGAGAATTTCTTGCTTGTCTGTATTAGAAAGTTTTGTAGGTGGCATGCCGTGTCCAGTTCCCGTCAGCAGTCTACAGGGCGATTCCAACGGGAATTGCGCCAGCGCTAGACTTGCTACTCCAAATGGGGGGTAGTCAAGCAGAGCCTGATCGATCGTAACTCAGATTTTAACTCTAGCTTAGAATTCAACCTTGTTTGCAGGTTTAACGTTGTTTGCAGGTTTATCGCTGCAATCATTTTCCTTATTGTAGTTATTCGTAGCAGGATATGAAACAGAAGCAACGCCTCGCCTTTAACCAAAAACTAGCTAAAAATTAGCCAAAAATAGCTGGGAAGCTAGGTGCGTCTGCGGCTAGAGCGCCGGGAGCGGCTAGACAGGTCATACTCTAGCGCCGCTCCAATGCCAAATAGGCAAGCACTAAAGATCCAAAACACCTCTAGTAATCCGCCCGTTTGATAATCGGAGACAAAGCGGGTGGCATAGAGAAACCACATATCTGCTACATAAAAGCAAATGGCAGCGGCAGCAATAAAGCGCCAAGACACGGAAAACCGTCCGCCCCAAAAGGCTAGCAGCAGCATCGTAGCCGACATCAGCAGCACAATGTCTCCCGCGACGTAGGCGATCGCCAACGAGTCGCCCAGTGGCGCAAACAGCTCTTCTAGTGCTAGTGCCCAGGCTGGTACATCGGCGGCTGTTTCAGCGACGGCCTCACCCGCTGGACTAGCCGGAACTGCTGGGCTAGCTGGAACAACAGGGGGAGTCGTCACGGCTGGAGCAACGATTGAGGGTGCCTCTAGAGGGGCAGGGGCAATAATGGGAGCAGCGTCTGGGGATACTGCTGTGGGAGGTGCCGTAGGAGGTGCTGCGGGAGGTGCCGGAGCCTCTGCAGGTGCCGTTTGGGCGATCGCCGGGGCTTCAAATAAAAAGGCTGCCTCATCTCCCGCGCCATTGTAGATAAACCAGGCGAAGGCCGCTCCAACGATACCAATGCCAAACACAATCAGAACTTGCAAGAAACTTAGATTGAGCTTTCTAGAGGTGACGGCCAGCACCATGCCTGTCCCCACCAACACATACATCAATAGGTAGAAAACGTCGGCTGGAGACACATCTGGCTCCTTACCCCAGCCAATTTCCCACTGTCCCAAAATTAAGTTACCAATAAAAAAAGACAGCATGCCTGAGCCAATTAGCAGCCAGACTGAGCGACCGCTCACAATTTGGGAACTGCCGTAATTGCGAAAACATAGCAGGGCAGCCACTAGAAATGCGGTGTCTTCTAGGATGTAGGTAGTGACGCTATACCAACCAGGGCGCTCTTGCCCCGGCAGCGGCACACTAAATAGTAAAAAGAACAGCAGGGCAAAGATGCCCCAAGCTAGCAGGGCGACAATGATCACCTGAACGGACAATAGAGATGCGGAGCCAGAAGACTTCTGATTCACGGTAGTGCTCCTCAGATTTAGGGAAAGATGGTCAAGCGGTTTGATGGAGGCTTGTCTCTAAAATTAGAGGTGCCAAAACCAAATCAAAGTAAATTATTTATTAGAGAAGTTTTATAAGGACAAATAAGTATGTTTGTCAAATTAAAACAGAAATCTCCGGACTTTCTCACTTTTTCCCAGTAGATTGATCTGCCCAGTAGATTGATCTGCCCAGTAGATTGATTAGCGTAACGTCCACGGGGTCAATCAAGATCCTCCAACCGCTTGCAGGGGCTATTTCCAATCGCTGCCAGTGGGAGATTGTTTCAGCCATGCCATAAAGTGGGTGCGATCGCCTGGAGACATATCTTGAAGGGCCTCCATCACTCGTCCAGTAAAGCTAGCATTGCCAAAATGTTGCTTGCCCAGCCGATACAGCTCTTGTAGCAGCGTATTGAGGTGATGTTCTTGCCATAATGGAACTTGCAGTGCCGATAACGGGTCTACAGTCAGAAGTTGGTTAATCGCATCAGGCGACTCCGTTTGAGGGAAGCGCCACTGCTGAAACACCGCCGATATTTCTTTCTGGAACAGGCCAGCCTGCCGCGCCCCCAGTAAATCTTCAATGTCTAGATACACGGCCTGCAAAATCAGCAAACAGGCTTGAATGGAGGCCGGTGGTGTCGCGGCTTCTGAGGCATCTCCTCCTTCAGATCCCAGTTGATCGAGCCGAACTTTACCCCACACGCTATAGCGATCGGGTTCTTCTAAGAGCACGCAAGCTTTGCCGCGATTATCGGTTAGGTCACGCCAAAACGCCTTAGCGTCTTCTTCTTGAGCTGCATTAAAGATACTGATCAGCCGAAATGACTGCCCCTGGTATTGGAGAATCGGAATCTGCTGATCTTTCTTAGGGTGCTGAACGCTCGTGATTTCAACATCCTGCCGCTTTAAGATAAACATGACGCTGCCAATTGTCTCCTCTCAGGGGCGGGGTGTTGGGCAAAGACCCGTATGCTCAAAGAACTTACACAAATGGGTTGGTTTTAAGTGTACATCGTGATTGCTAGGCTAGTTTAGCCTGTAACCGCTAGCCTCAAAACACTGAGATGATGGCAGTTTTTATAGATTTGGGTCAAGATGACTTAGTTTGCCCAATTTTTAATTTTTGAGTAACGTTTGTCAAAAAAGTGAATGCTAGAGTAAGAGTAGATTGCAAGTAAGTTTCTAGCTCCAGTAGCTCAGCCGGATAGAGCAATTGCCTTCTAAGCAATCGGTCGCAGGTTCGAGTCCTGCCTGGGGCGTTTGAGGTCAGTTTCTGGTCTTTTAACTAGGGCGGACGTTAGATTTCAATCGCATGGCTTGATGGGATGGGTGCCCATTTTCTCTTGATGAGGGCAAATTGGGACGATGATTGAACTTCTGGCTGCCCTTTCAGCCTCTGCTGCCGCCGGACTCCGGATTGCCCTGCCCTTATTGCTGATCGGACTCTTACAGCGTCAGAGCCTGTGGTCTGATGTACCTATTTTGTCTCATGTGCCGCCACCGTTATTGTTGGGCATATTGGTCAGCTGGTCATTGGTAGAACTGCTGCTGTCAAAAGATCGATTAGCTCGGCAAATTTTACAGTGGGTGGAGCTAATCTTTAGCCCGCTCGTAGGGGCGATCGCAGGCATTACGGTAGCCCGTGTCACTCAGATGGACGAACGCCTGCTGCCCGTGATTGGGATCGTGGGAGGGTTGCTCGCGCTGCTGCTACAGCTGGTGCAGCTCGGGTGGTTCTATCGGCTGCGGGCAGTACCGCTGTGGGTGATTTTTGCCCAAGATTTTCTATGTGTGCTGCTAGTTTTGTTTGCCTTTGATGCGCCGCGTGAAGGCGGGCTAATTGCCCTGCTGCTGCTGTGGTTAGCCATCCGCAGCTCTAGAGAATGGCAGCACTGGTATCGCACTCAAACGGCGGGCGATCGCTCCAATGATTGACATGAGTCAATCGTCTGGTCACTAGCGCTGCTGCCCTATATCCCCACGGATCGATCCCCGCCATCAACAGGACAGGGAGCTAGGCCAAAGGCTAACAAATCTTTTCATATGCTCGCTGCAAATAAAACATCTCAATATCTGCCGCCGATAGAGGTTTAGAAAACAAATAGCCTTGGCCAAATTCACACCCCAGTTTCTGGAGCCATTTGAGTTGGTGTGAGGTTTCAATCCCCTCGGCTACAACGGTCAATCCCAGCTGCTGACTCAATGCCACGATCGTGCTAATGACTTGATAATCACAGTTGCCTTCCTGAACCTGGCTGACAAAGGAGCGATCGATCTTGAGGCTGTTGACCGGAAAGCAGTGCAGGTAGCCCAAAGAGGAGTACCCGGTACCAAAATCGTCAATGCTGATTTGAATCTGCCGCGATCGCAATTGTTGGGTCAGGGCGATCGCCGTTTGGGCATTGTCCATAATCGCACTTTCAGTAATTTCTAGCTTTAGGTAGGTAGGGTCAAGCGCAGTTTCGGCCAAAATTTGATCGATATCTGCCAGCAAGGCAGGTGAGGCAAACTGGCGAACCGATAGATTGACGCTAATCGTTAAGTCTGTCCACCCTTTCTGGTGCCACTGTTGCATCTGCTGGCACGCCTGTTTTAACACCACCATCCCCAGTGGCACAATCAGCCCCGTTTCTTCCACACAAGGAATAAACTCTCCAGGCATCACCATGCCGCGATCGGGGTGTTGCCAGCGGACTAATGCCTCAAATCCTTCAACTTTCTGGGTTTGCAGATTAACGATCGGCTGATAGTAAACCATAAACTCATGCAGCTTTAGCGCCCGCCGCAGGTCGTTTTCCAGTGTCAAACGGTTTAAGGTGGCCAAATACATTTGAGGTTCAAAGAATTGATAGCAGCCTTTGCCCCAGAGTTTAGCTTTGTACATCGCCGTATCGGCATCTTGTAGGGGTTCTTCGGGCTGCCGATAGGCACTATGACTCATGGCAATGCCCATGCAGGCGGTCATAAAAATTTCACAACCCGCAATGCTAAAGGGCAGGGTAAAGCTCTGGAGAATGGCTTGAATCCACGGATCGAGGGCGATCGCGCTTTCGATTGGATGCAGCAAGAAGCAGAATTCATCCTCCCC
>CASBQJ010000424.1 GCA_949127705.1 Synechococcales cyanobacterium PMM_0085 | reverse complement strand
TGGTTGCGCCCCGCACTAGCAATGTCACCCCGCACATTGGCATTGTCACGCCACACAATGGCATTGCCACCCGGCGCAAGTCGATTGCGAGACTGCACATGGGCAGTGTAGCGGCTGTATGGGCGATCGCCTCCTGAATAGCTTGCTGCATCTGGTCATCCACCAACCTGCTAGCAACTAGGCGCGCAGGATAATAGCGTTTAGGTGACACCAAAAAGTTGCAGCCACAGGTCTTAGAAGTGCTACTATAAGAAACGCCGTCCAAATATGTACGCATAAGAGTATTCATGGCTAAGAAGAGCATGATCCAGCGCGAGAAGCGCCGCGAAGAATTAATTGAAAAGTATGCCGAGAAGCGGCACGCACTGAAGGAAGCCTTCTCTCAGGCCAAAACCCAGCAAGAGAAGCTCGAAATTCATCGTCAGATTCAGCAATTGCCCCGCAATAGCGCCCCCACTCGCCACCGCAATCGCTGCTGGCTGACGGGTCGCCCTAGAGGGTTCTATCGCGATTTTGGCCTCTCTCGCCACGTCATTCGTGAAATGGCGCACCAAGGCTTACTGCCCGGTGTAGTCAAGTCAAGCTGGTAGAGATTTAGCTGTTGGGGGTTTGCAGCACTTGGTGTTGTCTTCGCATCCGCTTCAATCCGGGCAGATATTTTCTAGCCCGGGATGTTATTACACCTATCGGGTGATTGGCCCCTGTTGTCGTTTATTCGATCGCGAAGAGTTGCCTTATCCCTGCTGTCGGCTAGAATGGCGCGGCAAAGAGCCAAGCTGGCGACGCATCGGCAGGCGGTTTACTCCAGACTTGGCCTCTCGCCATGCTCCATCTTATTGTGTAGAAATCTTAGGGCAAACCCGCTCAGAAGGAAGTTTTGTCATTACCCTGCACTGGGTAAAGCTATCTCCTGACGAGCGAGATTGGTGGTATCCACGCCCCATCACAACCGAGTTGGCGGATGCTGAACATTCCAGTGGTCTGTCAAGAAAAAATTGAGGGGTAGTGCGTTCGCGGGGCGAGTGCTTTGCACTCAATCTTGCTCGCGTCGTGAGCAAGATGCTCACACTGATACCAATTTAAATAGGCTGAGTGGCAGATGTTTTCGTAGGGGCGGTTCGCGAACCGCCCCTACAGGGGGTAAACTGTCTCACAATCTATTTAAATTGGTGTAATTTCTTCCTCACCTATGGGGCTGCAGTCGTCCACCAAGCTAGGGCATAGGGCTGTGTTTTTTCGTTGACGCGATCGCGATAGACGACGCGAATTTTGTAGCGCCCAGCGGCGGCTACCGGATGGAAAATGTGCTCAACGCTATCGACCTGGCTAACCGACGACCAAACGGCATCATCGACATCGTTATCATCTGCTCGCATCAGGTAAATATCCAGGTTGTTTAACCCTTTGTCTTCAAAGGTTTCGCCTACATCAAACAGCCCATTTTGATTGGCATCGTTGAGGTTGACCACGCGGTTCCAGGCCAACGTAGCCGCCACGTAGCTGCCTGCTTTTAGGGGCTGCTGAATCACGTAGTCCTGGTGTTTGGGCACATCGTTGGTGGTGCCCACGCTGCTGTAGTCCCAGCCAATGGCAGGCACCGCCGCTGCCGAACTCCATTGGCCAGGGCTAAATTGCAAAATGGCTCGGTAGGCATTCAAGTGCCCAGTGCCCATGCTGGCGTTGAGCGGAATCGCTTGGTTGGCGTAGGCATCAGATTGCAGCCAACCGACGTTGCGTTGATCGACTACCGTGCGGGTCATGCCCAACAGGAGACCATCGCCTGTGTCTTGCACTTTGTCCGTCGAGTTCATCAAAATGGCTTTGATTACTTCATGGCGACGAGCATCTAGGCTCCAGTTGGACTGCTTTTCACGGATTTGGCGATCGCCATATTCTTGAACCAAAGCCACCGTTGCAGTGACATGAGGTGCGGCAAAACTGGTGCCCGTCCCGGCCGGGTTGCTTGGTGTTCCATCCGGCTCGATGGTAGGAATGCTGGTGCCAGGAGCCATCAGGCTAATTGAGCGGCGATCGCCCACGTTGCTTTCTGGCTCGGCCGCGCGATTGTAAATGGGCGGCGGCTCACTGCCCAAGTCAAACGAGCTAACCTTGCGAAAGACGCCATTCACCTCGCTAGAATTGGCGATCGTCATGCCATTGAAGTTATCGGTAGGAATGGGAATTCCACCCTGGCCTTGGTTACCCGCAATCACATACAGCACATTGTGTTGATTGGCAGACCAGTCAATGCACTGAGTTAGCAGCGCATTGCCATCCAACGCCGCGTCGGGTCGAGGGTCTTGAGTCAGCGACTCGCCAAAACTAAAGTTAATGGCCCGCACGTCATCGCCGTTTTGCAAAGCCACCGTTTGGGAGGCCAGACATTCTTCAGCCTGCCCGCCCTGCTGTTCAAATCCACTGGCGGCTGAATAAAGCCGAGCTTCAGGAGCCACCCCCTGCAAAAATTTATCGCTGCTGACCATAATGCTGGCGACATTGGCCGCATGGGGATCAACATAGTCGTTGGGGCTAGCCAAACCGTCTCGGTAAAATAGCCGCCCTAGATTAACGACAAAATTTCCTGCCGCCACCTTGTCTAACCCAAACTGTGCCGGACGGCCAATCTCGACTTGCCCAATAGCAATTTTGCGGCCCGTCAAGTTGTAAGGCGGTGCCTGAAGGCGACGCACATCAATGCCACCCTCGTCCATTGAGTTGACCAATGCTAAGACAGGAGCACTGGCTAAGGCAAGCAGTGTACCACCCACCCACCATCCAAACCGCTTTACTCTATGGCGCTGAGCCATGTTTTTCTCTCCACAACCTGTAAATTTGAAGTTTTGGATAATCTAACGGACGGTGATCAAGAGGAGGGGTGACATTTTGTTAAACTTAATACCACGCAGCATCCCAGGAGAACTTACCCCTATGACCCCAACCTCGCCCAGCAAGCCCATCGTGATTGCTCCATCTATCCTATCAGCAGATTTCAGTCGCCTGGGTGAGGAAATTTCTGCGGTAGACAAAGCCGGAGCCGACTGGATTCATGTAGATGTGATGGATGGCCGCTTTGTCCCTAACATTACCATTGGCCCCTTGATTGTTGAAGCCATTCGCCCCTATACCCAAAAGCCGCTGGATGTTCACTTAATGATTGTGGAACCCGAAAAATACGTGGCAGATTTTGCTAAAGCGGGTGCCGATCATATCTACGTCCATGCGGAGCACAATGCATCGCCTCACCTGCACCGCACCTTGGGTCAAATTAAGGAATTGGGTAAGAAAGCTGGGGTGGTGTTGAATCCGGGTAGCCCGCTAGAGCTGATTGAGTATGTATTGGAACTGTGCGACTTGGTACTGATTATGAGCGTTAACCCTGGGTTTGGTGGTCAGAGCTTTATCCCTGGCATGGTGCCCAAAATTCGCCAATTGCGCCAAATGTGCGATGAGCGCGGCCTAGACCCCTGGATTGAAGTAGACGGCGGCCTAAAAATTAACAACACCTGGCAGGTGCTAGAAGCGGGCGCAAATGCGATCGTGGCTGGCTCTGCGGTGTTCAACGCCCCCGACTATGCTGAGGCGATCGCCGGCATTCGCAACAGCAAACGCCCCGAACCTGCCCTAGCCACTGCATAAGCGCATCACGCAACCTGTGGGGGCGAATGGCCATTCGCCCCCTACAGGTCGTCTGCGGGAGTTGGGGTGCTTAACGAATCTGGCTTTGAGCCTGCTGCAATAGCTGAGCCGCGCTAGCCGCCCAGCGGCTGTTGCCCTGAGAGCTATACAGGGTCTGAGCATATTGAAAGACGCGTTGCGCTTCGGGGTAATTGTTTTGGCGCAAAAAGACCAGCCCCGCCCCGTAGTAGGCATTGGCATAGTTGGGGTTGGCTTCGGCAGAGCGCCGAAATGCCTAGAGCGCCCGGTTGAGGTCTCCCTGCTGTAGCAGCACCGAACCCAAACTATAGTGGGCTTCGGCATAGCGAGGGTTGATGGCGATCGCCCGTTCAAATGAACGAATTGCCTCTGACGGTTGCCGCTGTTCATCATAAATTAGGCCGAGATGATAGGACGGCTCAGCCGCGCTGGGGCTGAGGCGAGCTGCCTGCTGGAGTGCGGCGATCGCC
>CASBQJ010000423.1 GCA_949127705.1 Synechococcales cyanobacterium PMM_0085 | reverse complement strand
GTCTTACTTTGACCGCAATAGTTTTGCTAAAGATTCGCTGACACACTTCCTCAATCCAGTGTTTCAGACCAACCCTGCTTTGGCAGCAGCGGCGATTGGGTCTCGTCCTGGAGCGTTGCTGAACTGGTCGCTCAGCGACAACTTGGAGGTTAAGGCCGCAGCGTTTTCGTCTGACCGCAGTATTACTGACTTTGCACTGGATGGGTTTGCGGGTGAAATTGGGTTCCGGACTGGAAATTTCATTTTGCGCGGTACCTATACCAGTTCGATTGATGGAGGGCAACGCAGTGGCTTCCAAGAGGCATTTAGTGTAGCTCGGCAAGATGGTGGCTTTGGGGTACAAGACGGGGATCGAGAAGATGCCTATGGGGTTAACGCCGAATTGTTTATTCCCGACCTCAACATGGGTCTTTTTGCCCGCTACGGTCAATACACCAATCAGGATCTAGATCTCAAGGGTGATACCTACAGTGCGGGTGTCAACTTCCTAGATTTGTTTACACCGGGCGATCGCCTTGGTGTAGGGTATGGCCGCAGTCTGTCTAACGATCGTCTCCGGGTTCAGGCAGGCACTGAAATGCCCGATGTTTTGGAAGTATTTTACGACCTTCAACTGCAACGCAATCTGCGGATGGGTTTCTCCTTCCAGCAGCTCAACGAGTTTTCAGAATCGGTCGCAGGGATTCGAGTCCGGGCTGATTTTGATGTCAGTCCACGCGGTGCGCTCTAGCGCCTCATTCAGGAGTCCTTTTTCCAGAGGCTCCTAGACGGTGATCGGAACCATCATCAAGCAGTGAGAGTCGTGATCTCGCAGGATGTTTTGCAAAAACGAATTGGGTTGTGGAGGCCATCAGCCGATGAATATGTGGCGAAAAGAAATTAGTGGCTTGTTAGCGTTAGGGCTGTTGACGGGTGCGGCGATGGGTCTGGTCAGCTTAGCCGCTACGCCAGCACTGTCACAGGCTGTGACTAGTTCGGTGCGTCAAGCCTATACGCTCTTGAACCAGGGGCAGCTGCCTCAGGCGATCGCGGCCTTTGAGCGGATTGTGCGGGCAAGTCCCCAATCGTTAGAAGCCCAGCTGGGTTTGGCAATTTCCTACCGCCGTGCCGGACGCGATGCCGAGGCGCTAGCGGCCTACGAGCGGGTGGTGCAGCTTGACTCAAACAACCGTCTGGCGTTGCTCACGATTGGGGTATTGGGCGGGTTCCGTCCAGAATGGCAAGAGCGAGGAATTGCGGCGCTAACTCGTCTGCTAAGTATTAACTCTAACGATGCGGAAGCGCGGGCCCAGCGAGCGCTACTGTTAGGCTACCAAGGGCGTTTTGGTGAATCTCTGGCCGACTACGCCATTGTATTGCAGGGTAATCCTGCCCCCGAGGCGCTATTGGGCGCAGCCGAAATTTCTGCCTACAGCGGTGACTTTGCCCGCAGTTTAGAGCTATTCAATCGCTACCGGGCACTCGGTAAGCCGATTACAGGTGGTCAGGCAACGGCCTATGCCCTGGCGCTGCGCCAATCGGGTAACCCAGCTCAGGCCGTTCAAGTGCTGGAAACAGAATTGCGGCGATCGCCCACCTTAACCAGTACGACCATTCAAGTTAGAGCGGCTCTGGCCTCAGCCTACGCGGCTAACCAACAAATTAACCAGGCGGCGGCGGTTCTGGCACCGTTGCGGGGGCGGCAAGATTCGCGGTTGGCACTCGCCCGGGCGCTCAACGACATTGCCCGCTACAGCGACAACCAAATCTACGCTCAAGAGGCAGTTGCGCTGTATAAAGAAGCGCTGCAATCGCCTAATCTGACGGTTTCAATCGGGCGCGAAATTGCTGACGTGCTGAGTGGCTATCCCTCAGAGCAAGCCTTCGCGCTGCAAATTTATCGGCAGCTGGCGCAGCAGCAGCCTAACGATGCGGGTTTACAGGTTCAAGTTGCAGTTCTAGAAAGACAAACGGGGCTAATTTCTAGTCAGAGCTTGCAGCAACGGCTCCAGCCCTACTTCCAACCCCTGCCGTCCGACCCGGCGCAATTGCGAACGCTGGCTCAAGCCCTCCAGCGGCTAGATGCTCCTGGACCCGAACTACTGCCCTACTTTCAAACGCTGCTTAACGCCGGGGTGAACGAGCCGTTCTTAAACTTCCGCATTGCTCAAATTTACATTAAGGCCAACAATTTGGCTGCGGCTCGCAGCGCTTTAGCCGCTTACTCGGCCACCTCGGCCGGGAGCCAAGACTCCTCGACGATTTTGCTGCTGCTGGCAGAGGTAGATCGCAAAGAAGGTAATTTGGAGGCTAGCGCTCAGCGGTATCAGTCAATTTTGGCCAGCAACCCCAGCGATCGCGGCATGGTTAGCGCGGCACTGCAAGGATTAGCCGGACTGCGGCAAAGCCAAGGGCGGCTGGCGGAAGCGCTGACCATTTACGACCAAATTATCGCCCTCAACCCCCAAGACTATGCCAAACAGCTGGGTCGAGCCAGCCTTGCCTATCAGGCAGGGCTGATTTCGCAAGCAGAAGCAGAAGCGGTGCTCAACAGTTGGGTCGCCTCTCGCCCCCTGAGCGATACGCCGCCCGAACTGCTGAGTTTAGCGGGAGCATTGCCAGCTAGCCCTCAGCGAGAACCGCTTTACAACGCCTTATTGCAAGTCGATCCAGCCAATATTCCAGTTCGCGTGCGGCAGCTTCAGGTGCTGTCACTGCGCAGTCCTCGGCTGGCTCAAGCGCAAATTGCTCAAATTATTGCCCAAGATCCCAATAACTTGGGCGCTTACTTTGTGCAGGCGCAACTGGCTCAAGAGCAAGGAAACTTGGATCTAGCCAGCCGCTCCTACGAGCAAATCTTGGCGAGGTTTCCGAGTAATACTGATGCGCTCTCGGCACTCGGTGGGGTTCGGTTTCAACAGCGTCGGTTTGATTTGGCAGCGCCAATTTACGAAGAAGTGCTGGCGACTGAACCGGCAAATCGTTCGGCTCGGATGGCGTTAATTGGGCTGACGGCAGCTCAAGGCGACAAGTTAGAAGCGCTATCAGAATTGGAGCTGATGCAGATGCAGCTGGCAGGCGCAGGCATTATCGATCCTATGATTGTTCAGCAATCACACCAGATTCAAGAAAGTTTCTTGCAGCAACGTGGGTTCCAACCCTATTGGGAACGGTACTAGGTGAGAGCGGTACTAAGGAGAGTTCATCGTGCGGGTTCATCTATGGGGATCGACGCAGATAGCTATGGCTGAAAGATTTTTTTTCTGCTTGCGACCAATGATTGCAGCGGCATTGCTAATGGGAACAGTGATATCAAGCTGTGCCAAAACGGCTCAGCCTAACCTTGGAGCGTCACCCAATGTCGGCTCTCCTGGCGTTAGCGCCAGTTCAACGGCGATCGCTTCAAATTCTGATTCAACACTGGTATGGCTGCAACACAGCTGGGATGCCTACCGCCAGCGGTTCATTCAAGCCGATGGCCGGGTGATCGACTGGGAGGCCGGCGAGCGTACTACCTCCGAAGGGCAAGCCTATGCCATGCTGCGAGCGGTTTTAATTGATGACCCCGATACCTTTGCTCGGAGTTTTAACTGGGCAGAACTGAACCTGCGGCGATTTAACGCTAACGGCACTCCGAGTGACAGTCTATGGTCGTGGAAATGGGGAAAAGATGAAAATGGCAAATGGGTGATTCTCGATAAAAACTTTGCCAGCGATGCCGATATTGATGCCATTACAGCTCTGATTCTGGCGGCTCGGCGCTGGAATCGTCCGGATTATTTACAGCAAGCTCGGATTAAGTTACGAGACCTCTGGACACTTTCAACGGTGTCTGGGCCTGCACCTCAGGCCAACAACCCGCCTGCTTTGGCAGGAAACCCTGCGACTATGCGCTACCTGCTACCAGGCCCAGTTGAGGCATTTCGGCCCCAACCTACGTTGCTTTATCTAAATCCTTCTTATTTAGCGCCTTACGCCTTCCGGATGTTTGCCCAAGTCGATGCAGAGCACGATTGGCTCAGCCTGGTACCCAGCAGTTATGCAGTGCTCAACGAATCGGCCAAAATTTCGGCGGCTGACTTGCCCAGCGATTGGGTGGCGCTGAACCTCACTACTGGACGCTTCACCCCTCTGCGAGATCCCAATCCGCTCCGCAGTCTCTATGGCTTTGATGCCTATCGGGTTTGGTGGCGAGTGGCCATCGATGCTAAGTGGTTTAATGAGCCCGCTGCGCGGGAATACTTACAGCAACATCTCGTTACGCTGAGAAATCTGTGGCAATCTAACCAATCCATTCCGGCTCAAATTGATTTGCAAGGACGGCCGCTTGTGACCTACGAGTCTACGGCTCAATATGCAATGCTCTACTCCGCTTTTAGCGTGACAGCGCCGGAGATTGCCGATCAAATCCGTCAACAAAAGCTGCTCCCGACCTATCGGGACGGCTTTTGGGATAACAACGCTGCTTACTACACGCAGAATCTTAGTTGGTTTGGGTTGCTTTCATCTACCGATGTAGCTGTCAACTGGCTTCAGCCGTAGACCCCATCCCACGTAAACCCCCTTACTTAATTAGTAGAGATAGGTCTATGTTTAGTCTGCTACGTCAATGGTTCCTTAGTTTTTACAGAAGTAGTTTTTCAAGAGGAGGCTTAGAGAGAGGATCGTCTGCCAAGATTCGCTCGTTTAAGGGGCGCTCTTGGCGCACTCGTTCTTTGATTGGCGCATTAAGTTTAATCGTGTTAGGTACAGGTCTGAGCGTAATGCCAGCGTTAGTAACGGCTCAGACCAGCGTACAGCAGCAGGAAAATCGAGTCATTCGTGAATTTACGCTCCCCCGCCAGTCTGCACCTGCTCCGGTGTATCGCCCTCGACAGGCTCCGGCAACCACTCAAATTCGGCGAACACCTCAACCGAGCGTTGCTCCAAAACCTGCGGCACGGCCTACTGCTCCTACCCCAGCGACTGCTTCGCAGGGGGATGGGGCTGACTCGCCCGATTCGACGACCGCTCAGGCTACTCAACCTGGTTATCAGTATGTGTTGGAGTTTAACCGCAGCCCGGTTGTAGGAAACCGTCTGCGCATGGAAGGCGTATATCCTGAGGCTCGGCTTGGCTTTACGCGGCCGCGCAACTGGCAGACTAAAACAGCAAAGTTGATTCTTCGCTTTCAACATTCCCCCTCACTGCTAGCCGATCGCTCTAGCCTGGTGGTGCGGGTGAATGACACCAGTATTGGCAGTATTCCCCTAAATCGACCTAAATCTCAAATCGGTCAGGTGGTGTTGAATATTCCACCCAGCCTAATTCAGGACTATAACGATATTGCAATTCTGGCAGAGCAGCAAACGTCCGAGGCTTGCACGATTCCGACTGATCCAACCCTATGGACAGAGATCCTACCCGATTCAAAAATTGTTTTAGACTATGAGCCGCAAAATGTGCCGCTCGATTTTAGCCGCTATCCTTACCCGCTGATTGATCAGTTGGCTCTAGATCCAAATCAGCTGACCTATCTGCGTCCTGCTACTTATAGCGAAGCTTGGCTAAATGCCGCTGCACTGTTTCAGGCTGATGCTGGACGCATGGTTGATTTTCGTCCGCTCAATACTCGTTTGGTACCTGACCTCAACAACTTGAAATGGAACGATCGCCTTGTTGCGATTGGCACTCCGGCTGAACAACCGCTGCTGTCTAAATTGTCGTTGCCGTTTCCAGTCAAGAATGGACAGATTTTAGATGGAAACAATTCGCCACTGCCTCCCGATGTCGGTGTGTTGATGTTAACGACCGTTAAAGACGGCGGTAACCCAGTGCTTGTGGCAACGGGTAATTCGGCCGAGGGAGTGCTCAAGGCGGTACAGTTTTTAGTCCAAACTCAAGATTCCCAAATTGGCACAGGGCAGGCTATTACCGTTACCAGTTTGACGGAGACTCCAGCCCTAGCACCTCGAGTCTGGCCTGGCTATTTGCCTAACAACAATCGCTTTGATTTGCGGGAGCTGACGATGGACAATCGTCAGCCTTTTGAAGATATGACGGTGCGCGGTACGAATGCACCGTCTGTTCAGATTCCGTTTCAAGCGCTGCCGGATGACCGCTTCTCGCGGGGCAGCACGATGAATTTACAGTACAGCTACAGCTCACAAGTCGATCCGCGCACCTCAACGGTAGAAGTGCGGCTGGATGATGTGACGATCGGCTCGAAGCGGCTGTCCTCGTCTAGCGGTAAACGCGAATCGCTCAATGTAGACTTACCGCCAAACCTGATTCAGCCAGATTCGGTGCTGTCGGTGTTTTTTAACTTAAACCCACGTCAAAGTGAAGTATGTGGCCTATCAAAAGACCAGTCGCTCTGGGGAACGGTGCACAGCGATACGCGTTTTGATTTGAAGCGCGATATTTTTGTGCAGCTGCCAGATCTAAAGCTGCTGAAGACGGGTTATCCGTTCACTGCTCCTCAAGATTTATCGCAGATGGCGATCGCCCTACCCGATTCGCCGAGAGATAGTGATGTGATGACGATGCTAGAGTTTACCGAACGCATGGGGCGGCTGAGTCAAGCCGATGGAGTGGCGCTTCAGGTCTATCGAGGCGGTAACCTGCCTACCGAGATCAAGAATGAGATGAACCTAGTGGGAATTGGCACACGCGATCGCTTCCCCTTCCCTGAAGTGTTTGAAGCTCAGAATGGCTTTGGTTTAGGTGAGCTAATGAGCCGCCAATTAAACGGCAACAAGGTGCAGACTGTGTCTGATAACCAGGGCGTGCTCAAGATGATTATTTCGCCAGAAAATAGCGATCGCGTCATCCTAGCTCTAACGGGTCAATCAGAACAAGGACTCAGAGATGTGGGTGAATTATTTGACCGCAACCAGCTGTTCGCTCAGCTTCAGAGCGACACCATCTTGATTAACCGCAACCAGCCTAATCCTGATCCCGATGATCCATTTGCCTACAGCCTAGACTTTTTGAAAGAAGTGCAACAGCAGCGAGTGCAGAAGACTGGATTCTTGAGTCGCATTTCCCTATTTATTCAAGACTACTGGTTCTTGCTGCCAGCTGGAATTGTCATGCTCTCCCTGTTGCTCTACGGGGTGTCCCAGCTTTATGTCAACCGACTTGCTAACTCAGGAGATGCAAAATGACGAGTTCCACATCTCAACCCCTTCCCGATCCAATTTCTGAGCAGCAATCGTGGCTAACGCGATCGATCCTGAAACTGCCAAATATCTTCGGTCGCATTTTGCCCGAGGCTGGTAGCCCTCAACTGTTGTGGATCTTGCTGGCATTGTTGCTACTATCTGCGCCGCTGATTGTTACCCCACTAGAAGTCTGGCAGCAAACTGTGCTGGCTATCTTCCTGACTGCTGTGGGCTGGCTAATCGTCAAACTAGAACAGAAGCAGACTGAGCAAAGTGCTAGCGAATATTTACATCTTTTCCTAGCATGGCTGAGCATGGTCACCACTCTGCGGTATCTGTACTATCGCACCAGCTATACGATTAACCTAGACGGGTGGGTGAATGGATCGTTCAGTCTGGTGCTCTATGCCGCTGAGCTATATGCGATCGGCACCCTAGTGTTGTCCTACTTTCAAACTCTCAAGCTCAGAAATCGTACCTCAATTGACATCTCTCACATTCCACAAAATGAGTGGCTGACTGTAGATGTCTATATTCCTACCTACAACGAAGATATCGAAATTGTCCGCAAGACAGTTTTGGCAGCGCTGGCCATTGACTATCCAGCCACCAAAAAGAAGGTGTATGTCTTAGACGATGGTCGAAAATATCCAGAGCGCCGAATCCACCTGCAGAGTATGTGCGATGAGGTTGGAGCCGTGATGATGGTGCGAGACAATAACGACCATGCTAAAGCTGGCAATATCAATACCGCTATGCGACGCACTAAGGGTGACTTGGTGCTGATTCTAGACTGTGACCACATTCCGTCCAAGCAGATGTTGATAGAAACCGTGGGGTTTTTTGGTAATCCCAAGGTGGCACTGGTGCAAACACCCCACTGGTTTTATAACCCAGACCCGTTTGAGCGCAACCTATTGACCCAAGGACGAGTTCCTGTTGGCAATGAACTGTTCTATAAAGTCGTGCAGCGGGGCAACGATTTTTGGAACGCCGCCTTTTTCTGCGGTTCTGCTGCCGTCATTCGCAAAGACTATGTTTTACGAGTTGGCGGCATTGCTGTAGAAACTGTAACCGAAGATTGCCATACTGCCCTACGGTTGCACTCGTTAGGATACGAGTCGGTTTACTACGACAAAATCATGGTGGCAGGACTAGCGCCAGAAAAGTTTACAGCCTACGTGGGTCAGCAGGTTCGCTGGGCGCGAGGCATGGCGCAGATTTTGCGACTCGAAAACCCTTTATTCAACCGCAAGCTCAAGTTGACCCTGCCTCAGCGGCTATGCTATCT
>CASBQJ010000422.1 GCA_949127705.1 Synechococcales cyanobacterium PMM_0085 | reverse complement strand
TTGAACCGCGCCAACTTGGGTATGGAAGTAATGCATGAGCGCAACGCTCACAACTTCCCACTCGACTTGGCAGCTGGCGAAGCGGCTCCTGTGGCTTTGACGGCACCTGCCATCAACGGCTAAATCTAGCTACGGCTAGCGATAGTTTTTGACATAAGCGCCCTCCAGAGATGGAGGGCGCTTTTTTGTAGGAAGCATTTGATCGCAAGCAACGGATCCCGCAGCCAAACCGCCAGCGCGTTCAACGAATGGGCGGCTGCACAGCGCGTTGCACTGTACTTAAAGCAATCTCTGCAATTAATGCTAGCAGCGCCACTGGAATTGCTCCAACCAGTAAAATAGCGCTATCGTACAGCGAAAACCCCAGCACAATAAATGTCCCCAATCCACCCGCTCCAATAAAGGCAGCAAGCGTAGCACTGGCGATCACTTCTACAGTGGCTGTTTTGATGCCAGCAATGATTACAGGCAGTGCTAGCGGCACTTCAACCGATCGCAATACTTGGCTAGCACTCATACCCATGCCGTAGGCAGCTTCGCGGATCATTGGATCAATGGTGCGAAAGGCTACATCGGTACTGATTAAAATCGGTGGCATGACGAGGAGAGTGAGCGCGATCGCCGCCGACTGGAAGCTCAGCCCAAAGTAAGGGATCGATAAAAATAGGATCGCTAGACTGGGGATCACCCGCAGAGCGTTGAACCCGTTGATCAGCACCAGCGATGCAGATCGCGATCGCGCGCTCCACAGTCCTAGCGGTAGCCCTAACACCAGGCCGACCAACAACGGAACAGCAACCAGCATCAAATGCTGCTGCAAGGCATTCAGCAAATCTTGGAAATGAATGATGGTATATTCATATGCCTGAGAAAAAACACCCACGGGGTTGGTACCTCCAAGGAATAATTTGAATCATTCAATGTCTTAAGTCCTATTACATCTATCACATAAAATGTTTCAGCGTCCCCATTCCCGACTACCATATACATGGATATGGAATGTGAGTTTTGAACTGTGTAGCTATTCTTCAAATTCCCATGCGTGTGTTTGTTTTACTCTTCAATGCCGGGACGGATAACGAGGGAATTCACACTTTAAAACTCAAAGACGGCGATCGCAATGTCATCTTGATGTTTGAATCAGAAGATGATGCGGCGCGCTATGGGTTGATGCTAGAGGCGCAGGATTTTTTAAATCCAGCAGTTGAGTGTCTTGAATCCGGAGAAATTGACGAGTTTTGTCAAGATTCTGCCTACGAGTCCATTTTGGTACCAGAGGGAACGCTAGCAATGCCTCCAGAAAGTAATCTGGAGACTACCGATTGGCAGCTTGAAGGGGCGAAGTTGCCCGCAACAGGTGATGCTGCGGGTTTTTCTGATCTGGAGCTTGAGCGCCTGAGGCAGCGCTTAGAAGGGCTACTGTAGTAAAGATTGCAATGCAAAACCTTCCAAATTCAGGCTTGCCAGCTATTGCCGAACGGGGTCACCTCCTGACAGAACAGGAAAATCCAGCCAGCCGAGACCTAGATCAACTGTCGGCGGTTGAAATTGTAGAGTTATTCAACCGAGAAGATGCCCGGGCGATCGCCGCTGTTAACCATGCCCGCACCGACCTTGCTGCTGCTATTGACCTAGCCACAGCAGCACTGCGTCGAGGCGGCAAGCTGTTTTATATTGGCGCAGGTACCAGTGGACGGCTGGGCGTGCTAGATGCATCTGAGTGTCCGCCCACGTTTTGCACCTCTCCCGAATTGGTACAAGGGATCATTGCAGGCGGTGCGGGAGCATTAGTACGTAGCTCAGAAGACCTAGAAGACCGGGCAGAGGATGGCGCAGCGGCGATCGCCCATCATCAGATTCATAGCCTGGATGTCGTCGTCGGGATTACGGCGGGAGGAACAACGCCCTTTGTCCATGGGGCACTTGAAGCCGCACGGCAGCGCGGCGCGGCTACCGTCTTTATCGCTTGCGTCCCCGTTGAGCAGGTCAGGATTGAAACAGATGTAGATATTCGCTTGCTGGTTGGACCCGAAATTTTAGCAGGCTCTACCCGGTTGAAAGCTGGCACCGCCACGAAGCTAGCGCTTAATATTCTTTCAACCGGAACTATGGTAAAACTGGGCAAAGTCTACGGCAATCGGATGGTAGACGTAGCCGTTACCAACCAAAAACTCCGCGATCGCGCCCTCAAAATGCTTACGGATCTAACAGATCTGAGTCGAAGCGACGCGGCTGCCCTATTAGAAAAAAGCCATCGACGCGTCAAGCTAGCGCTGTTGATGCACTGGACAGGGCTGGACGTGGAGGCAGGTGAGCAGCTGCTAGCTGACCATCAAGGCAATTTGAGGCAGGCAGTGGACGCCCTCAGGGCAAAGAGTCAACCGCAGACAAACGTCGATCCAGACGGGTAGCGATTTAGCTATCTCCCCAAATAAATTGCGCGATACAAAGCTTAACGAGCACATTTCAGTAGATAGACAAGACTGTAGATAGCCCTACCAAAACCACACCATTAAACTACTTGCATCAATTATTTTCTGGCCAAGTCAGAAAATAATTCATATCCTCCAAAAAGCATTACGCTGTAGGTCTGCTCGATTTGGGGAACTTGATCGACTGACAAATCTTGGAGAACACGCTGTGCAGGAGGCGATCGCCTGAACAAAGGAGCGTCTCTGCTGCCACCGTGATGTAAACTACCAAGATCCAGGAGCAAGGTGAGCCGCTTGCCAGACTCGCAATTCACAAGATTTCTGTAATTTACTTAGACTATACATATATTTTTAGGGATCTTTTTAGGTTTAGCTGGCCCTAACGGACTGCCTATAAAAGCCTCTTGATATCCTTTCATTAAAATCTCATGACCACTACCCTTTTAATTTTGACAGTTTCCTTGGCAATTTTGGGCTGGGGTTTCTATCGAGCTAGGCCATTCGGTCAGCTCGGAATTTTAGCTTGGCTACAGTCGGTGGCGTTAGTGGCTCCGTGGCTGTTATTTTTTGGTCTATTTACCCTAGGCATTTATCTCAACTTAGCAGGCGTTTTATTTCTAAACCTCGGATCCATTGCGCTCTACATCTATCTCGGCCATCGCCTGCGCACCCAAGGACGCGATCGGCCATCGGTGCGGTCTGCCTCCGGCGTTCCAGACCACTCAAGCGCAGCATCAGATCCGTTACTGAGTGCTAACGATTCGGCTAAAGAGCCCAATGCATCTGAGGCAGCTCGCCTTACCGTCGCCGCTAATCCTACATCGCAACCCGTTGAAGCTGCCAAAATTCCGGCAGACGATCTACAGGCGATCCAGACTATTTTTGGGATTGATACTTTTTTCATCACAGACTCTATCCCCTATCAAGATGGAGCTATATTTAAAGGCAATTTGCGGGGTGAGGTGGAGACCACCCATGCCCGTCTCACGGCAAATTTGCACGCAAAGGTGGGCGATCGCTACCGCCTATTCTTGGTCAAAGGCCCAGATGAACGACCCGTTGTCGTCACGTTGCCTAGCACAAACGACCCGCCCGTGACCACCCTATCCCAATGGGGTTTGGCCAGCGTGCTGGCAGCCGCTACCTTAGCGACCTGTTTAGAATCGGCGGGATTGCTGCAAGGGTTTGATCTGTTTGCCGATCTAAATCGAGTTCAAGAAACGCTGCCGTTAGGGCTGGGTATTGTTTTAACGCTAGTCGCTCACGAAGTCGGTCATCGGGTGCGGGCGCGACGCGACGCAATTCGGCTCAGCCCGCCATTCTTCATTCCTGCCCTACAAATTGGCTCTTTTGGTTCAATTGTTAGGTTTGAATCACTTTTGCCCAATCGAAATGTGTTGTTTGATATTGCTGTAGCGGGTCCTCTAGCTGGAGGGGGAATAGCGTTCGCAATGGTCATTCTCGGTTTATTATTGTCTCATCAGGGTAGCCTATTTCAAATTCCATCTGAGTTCTTTCAAGGTTCGATCCTAGTAGGAACTCTGGCGCGGGTGGTATTGGGTAATACGCTACAAGAATCTTTGGTAGACGTTCATCCGTTAGTCGTGATCGGTTGGGTTGGGTTGGTGATCACTGCCATCAACCTCATGCCTGCCGGGCAACTAGACGGTGGACGAATCGTTCAAGCCATCTACGGCCGTAAAATAGCAGGACGAACCACAATTGCCACACTAGTTGTGCTGGGGCTAGCCTCATTGGTTAATCCATTAGCACTATACTGGGCAGTTTTAATCCTGTTTTTGCAGCGAGATTTAGAACGTCCGGCGCTGAACGAGCTCTCTGAACCGGATGATGCCCGAGCAGCCCTAGGGTTATTGGTTTTGTTCTTAATGGCAGCGACGTTGCTACCCCTCGCGCCGGGATTAGCGGGTCGCCTAGGTATTGGAGGATAGTCCATGGCATTACTGCCCCCTGTTTCGCTGGTTTTAGACATCACAGCCCTAGTGGGAGGCTCTCAACGAGAGTGGCGCGAGTTCTCGCGAGTCGGGAGAACTCATATTCCTCAAGCGGTGTATGAAGAAATGCGGCTGTTGTTTGATCGTTCCCCAGATCCCGATTTAGAAGCACTTTGCAAAGCCTTTAACCACTTTTATCCCACGAGTGGATGGCAAATTACCGATACTCATGCCCACCATCCGACCTTGACCGCAACAGGGCATGGGTTAACGCACCGTACCCGAATTGCGCTAGCTGCGGCCCGCTGTGCCTACGCTTTGGCCCTAAATTCTCCTACTCACCTAATCGTATTGGTTACGCGCAATCAACCGATGCTGCAACGGATAGCGGAGATCGCTTTGGCTAATCTTTGTGCTGTCGATGCTGGAGACCTGCTGCAATGGAGCCGAACGGGGCAGCGGCCTATAGCGGTCAGCCAGAAATTACACCAGCTACGTGCCACTACTGCCGCCGTTCCTACCCCAGGGATGGTGGGATCTGCGGAGCCACGCACGTCGCCTTCACGGCTCACAAGTTCGCCGTCCAATCGTTCGTCGCCGACCCGTCCTGCTTCTACCCACGCTGCGGCTACCCGATCTGCGGCTACCCGATCTGCGGCTACCCAATCTGCGGCTACCCGATCTGCGGCTACCCGACCTGCGCCTGCCCGGTCTACAGCGTATGGCTCTGGACAAACTGAACCCCACGTCCAGTCGCGGACAGCACGGGGGATGCCCAATTGGGCAACACAGCTGGGTTCTTTGGTTTTAGTGCTCGGTTGCTTGGCGATCGCCGGGTGGTTATTGTGGGGAATTGGCCATCAAACTGGCTGGTTAGATCTGTTGCGCCAGCCGCTTGATCCAG
>CASBQJ010000421.1 GCA_949127705.1 Synechococcales cyanobacterium PMM_0085 | reverse complement strand
GTCATCCTTGCTTCTCCCGGCTTCTGCCATCAAGTCGCCGACGACGGTAAACTTGTGGGCGTATGGGTGGGGAGCGCGATCGCCCAGCGCTTGGTTCATCACGGCAAACTGGTCAATCCAACGGTGCCAGCGGGTTTCCCATTCGGCATAGACTACCGTGCGGTAGCCCAGGCGGTTGCCGATCACGACCGGGAAAAACTGGTCGCCGCCGAGGAAAAGGACAAGGCCGCGATCGCGCCAGTCCCAGTTTTCCTGAGTTTTTCCCCAGAGTAAAAATGGGAAGAAGTGTTCAGCCCCTTGAATGCGATCGAGTTCAAGGTACGTACGGGCGATCGCCACTTCTTTGCCGCTAGCATTAGCGCAGGGCGACAGCACCAGCGATAGCCGTACCTGTTGGCGATCGTGCCCCAGTTGCTGCCGGAGTGCCTTGATCACAGGACGCACCCAAGTGGTCAATTCTCCAGGGCCATTGGAGAGAATGAGGATATCTGTGGCTTGCGGTTGGGTAATCATGGGTCTATCGGGTGTAGAAATTTCAATTGTTACGGAAATCTCAACTGCTACGGAAATCTCAACTGCTACGGAAATCTCAATTGTTACAGGCAGGAGTATCTTAATTTTGCTGGGGGCGATCGCCACTCTCGTCGGACTAACAGTTCAACGTATCCGCCAGCTGAATCCTATCAGCAGGCATCGCCTGGTGCACCTGTGGAGCCAATCTACAGGCCGAAGGTATGACGGGGCGCTGACTCGTCCAGGTTGAGCATTAACAATTTCTCCGGTAATGTTCCGGTAAACTGAGAGGCTGACGCTGTGAGAGTCTTTGCATGAATCGCCACCAGTTCAAACGCCCGGAACTCCTTACCCCTAGCTTTTTGGGGGTAATTCTAGCGATGGTGCTACTGGGGCTATTTTTCCGGTTTTTCCGGCTAGATTACAAAATCTACTGGCACGATGAAGCCTACACCACCATGCGGGCAGCGGGCTACACCCGCGATCAAATTGACCAAGAGCTGTTTCAAAACCGGGTGGTTCCAGCCCCATCGCTGCAAACGTTTTTTCAGATCAAACCGGGCAGCACAGCCGCCGATACAATTCGATCGTTGGCCACAGAAGATCCCCAGCATCCGCCGCTTTACTTTCTACTATCGCGGGTCTGGATGCAGCTATTTGGCAGTTCTTACACAGCGACGCGCAGCTTATCGGCGGTGCTCAGTCTGTTGGGGTTGCCGCTGATGTATTGGCTGGCGATGGAGCTGTTTGCCTCCCCCATGGCGGCGTTGCTGGCCACAGGGCTGCTAGCGCTGTCGCCTGTCAATATTTTGTTTGACCAAACAGCTCGCCAGTATGGCTTACTCACGGTTGCCATTATTGGCAGTAGCTGGCTACTGTTGCGGGCATTGCGGCTGGCTCGGTGGCGCAGCTGGCTTTGGTATGCGATCGCCACCGCAGTTGGACTATATACTCATCCGTTTTTCGGCCTCACGCTAATTGGGCAAGGAGCCTATGCCCTGCTGCGGATCTGGATGCCAGTCCCGGATCCATTTCGCCGCAAGCGCCAAGTTTCGACGCTGAAGGGCTTTAGTGGCGCGATCGCCCTGGCGCTGGTGCTGTATGCCCCCTGGCTATGGGTGCTGATTTCTAATCTGGGCAGGGCGCTGGCAACGACAGACTGGACTCGCGTTTCGCCCGGATTGCCGTACCTTGTCAAGCTGTGGACGCTGAGTTTTACCTCTGTGTTTTTTGATCTAGACTTTGGGTTTGACAATCCCTGGACGTTTGTAGTGCGGGGCGTGTTTATGATGATGATTGGCTGGGCGCTCTACACGGTTTGCCGCCGGACGCCGCCGATTACCTGGCTATTCATTCTCACCTCGGTTTTGATCCCATTTCTACTGCTGGCGTTGCCCGATGTGACCCAGGGCGGCAAACGATCTGCCGTCACCCGCTATTTAATCTCTTGCTTCCCTGGGATTCAGCTGGCAGTGAGCTACTGGCTGATGGTGGGGCTGCGCTCAGGCCATCGCATTTGGCAGGGCATATTGGCGCTGGTGCTAGCAGGCAGCATTGCCTCTTGCACCGTAAGTGCCGCTGCCGATACCTGGTGGAGCAAAGACCTGAGCTACTCCAACGGTAAAATTGCCCGATATATCAACAGCTTACCCGCCCCTGTCGTGATCAGCAATCTGGGCGATGACTATACCAATACAGGCGATCTACTTGCCATAAGCGATCGCCTCGAACCCAAGGTCAAACTCCTTTTGCTTAATCCCAAGACGCCTGACCTAACGCTAGTAGAGACAGAACATGACAAGGGCAGTAATCTGCTGATCTTCCGCGCCTCTGATCAATTAAGAGACCAGTTGGCTCAACGGCAATGGCAGCTGATCCAGGTGATGAGCGGTGAACGCCTGACCCAACCGACGCAGCGCGACGCAGAATATATTTGGCGCTTGAAAAAGTTGTCGGGTCGCTAAGGATGCTGTTAAAGCATTGGCTAAATCGCGTTGATTGTGCGCTCTGAACATGCTGCACAGAAAACTAAATTTGCCGCGAAATGCCCTCCCAGATGGCGTTTCGCGGCGCATGAGATCAAACCAGTCAGGTTTTTAGCCCGCCTAGAGACTATTAAAAATGCTTAACAATATCTGAGTACTTACTCCATACTTTGCAAATAAATATGAAGAAACATCTCATTTTTTCTATCAAATTGTTTCAGTTAGACGCTGGATCGCCCACTTGGCAAGGCTTTTCTGGTATAAATCAAATGTAACGCTGTGTTGGCAATAAGTTTTTGCAGGCGCATCTCTTAGCCTTAACCATCGACGTGTTGAGCGAGAGATTGATTTATTTTTTGCGCCTAGCCTGTCTACCCCCGCCCATGTCCGCCATTAACCCCCTTTTGAGAGGAGCTTGCCTGCATGTTCACTCACGTCAAGCCCACGATCAGACACATTACACCCGATAGCCTTCAAGGGCGATCGCTGATCAAGGTGGTCTATGTCGTGCTCGAGCCGCAGTACCAAAGTGCCCTATCTGTGGCAGTGCGCTCGATTAACGATGCCAGCCCCAACCTGGCCATTGAAATTAGTGGCTACCTGCTGGAGGAACTCCGCAGCGCCGAAAATTACGCCGCCTTTCAAAAAGATGTTTCTGAAGCCAACATCTTTATTGCCTCACTGATTTTTATTGAAGAACTGGCTGAAAAAGTCGTGGCAGCAGTCGAACCGGTGCGCGATCGCCTGGATGTCGCTGTCGTCTTTCCCTCCATGCCCCAGGTGATGCGCCTTAACAAAATGGGCAGCTTCTCCATGGCGCAGCTGGGCCAGTCGAAAAGCGCGATCGCCCAGTTCATGCGCAAGCGTAAAGAGAAGTCTGGAGCGGGCTTTCAAGACGCCATGCTAAAACTGCTCAACACCTTGCCCAAGGTGCTGAAATACCTGCCGATGGACAAGGCGCAGGATGCTCGCAACTTCATGATGAGCTTTCAGTATTGGCTAGGTGGTTCTTCCGATAACCTGGAGAGCTTTCTGCTGATGCTGGTCGATAAGTATTGCACCGTGGACGCCATGCCCGGTGCTACTCCCGACGCCCCGCTGCTGTATCGCGACCCAGTCACCTATCCCGACATGGGTATCTGGCATCCGCTTGCGCCGCACATGTATGAAGACTTGAAGGAGTACCTCAACTGGCACAGCTCGCGGCGTGATATTGAGGCCGATCTCAAAGATCCACTGGTGCCGACGATTGGGCTGGTGCTGCAACGAACTCACCTGGTCACGGGTGATGACGCCCACTATGTGGCGATGATTCAAGAGCTAGAATGCCTGGGCGCACGGGTGATCCCCGTGTTTGCAGGCGGGCTAGATTTCTCCAAGCCCGTAGATGTCTACTTCTACGATCCGCTGACAAAGAAGACGATGGTAGATGTGGTGATCTCGCTGACGGGCTTTGCTCTAGTCGGTGGCCCTGCTAGGCAAGATCATCCTAAGGCGATCGATTCGCTGAAGCGGTTGAATCGTCCCTATATGGTGGCGCTGCCGCTGGTGTTCCAAACCACCGAAGAGTGGCAAGACAGCGATCTGGGTCTGCACCCAATTCAGGTGGCCTTGCAAATTGCGCTGCCCGAGCTAGATGGGGCAATCGAACCGATTATTCTATCGGGACGCGATGGCGCTACTGGTAAGGCGATCGCCCTTCAAGATCGAATTGAAGCGATCACCCAACGAGCGATGAAGTGGGCTAATTTGCGCCGCAAGCCTCGCCTGCAAAAGCGGCTGGCCATTACCGTTTTCAGTTTCCCGCCAGACAAAGGGAATGTGGGAACCGCCGCCTATCTAGACGTCTTTGGCTCCATCTACGAAGTGATGAAAGCCCTGCGCAATAACGGCTACGAGGTAGACGACCTGCCAGAATCGGCGGAAGCGCTCATGCAAGCCGTGATCCACGACGCTCAGGCGCAATACAACAGCCCAGAGCTAAACGTCGCCTATCGGATGTCGGTGCCAGAATATGAAGCGCTGACGCCATATTCCCACCGTCTGGAAGAATCTTGGGGTCCGCCGCCTGGAAATCTCAACTCCGATGGGCAAAGCCTGTTGATTTACGGCAAATCCTTCGGCAACGTCTTCATTGGCATCCAGCCTACCTTTGGCTACGAAGGCGACCCGATGCGGCTGCTATTCTCTCGCTCCGCCAGCCCCCACCACGGGTTTGCTGCCTACTACACCTATCTAGAGCATCTGTGGAAAGCAGACGCTGTGCTGCACTTTGGCACCCACGGGTCGCTGGAGTTTATGCCGGGTAAGCAAATGGGGATGTCGAACGACTGCTACCCCGACAATCTGATCGGCAAGATCCCTAACCTCTACTATTACGCAGCCAATAACCCCTCAGAAGCCACGATCGCCAAGCGCCGGGGCTATGCCGAAACCATCAGCTACCTGACACCCCCCGCCGAAAACGCTGGGCTATACAAGGGGTTGAAGGAACTGAGCGAACTGATTGCCTCTTATCAAACTCTCAAAGACAGCGGCCGTGGTGTCCCCATCGTCAATGCCATTGTTGAGAAATGTCGTGTGGTCAATCTGGACAAAGACATCGTCCTGCCCGTCGCCGATGCCAGCGAGTTCACTGCCGAACAGCGCGATACCTTAGTGGGCAAGGTTTACATCAAGCTAATGGAGATTGAGTCGCGCTTGCTGCCTTGTGGGCTGCATGTCGTTGGCAAGCCGCCCACTGCCGAAGAGGCGATCGCCACCCTCGTCAACATTGCCGGACTCGATCGCCCCGAAGACGGACTCAAGAGCCTACAGCGGATTATTGCTGAGAGTTTGGGGCGCGATATTGATGACCTGTACAAGGGAGGCGATCGCGGTGTCTTAGCCGACGTTCAGCTCCTGTTTGACATTACCCAGGCTATTCGTAGCGCCGTTGCTGCCATGGTAAAAGAGCAGATTGACGCTGAGGGGCGCGTCTCTCTGGTCACCAAGCTCAACTTCTTCAACATGGGTAAAAAAGAACCCTGGACTGAATCCCTGGCGGCCGCAGGCTACCCCCAAGTCAAGCCAGACGATATCAAGCCACTGTTTGAATACCTCGAATTCTGTTTGAAGCAGATTGTGGCGGACAATGAGCTAGGCGCACTGCTCCAGGCATTGGAAGGTGAATATGTGATTCCTGGTCCCGGCGGCGACCCCATTCGCAACCCCGATGTGCTGCCCACAGGTAAAAACATCCACGCCCTTGATCCCCAGTCTATTCCCACCACCGCAGCCGTGCAGGCAGCTCAAATTGTGGTGGATCGCTTACTGGCGCGGCAGGCAGCCGAAAACGGCGGCCACTACCCCGAAACGGTTGCCTTTGTCTTGTGGGGTACCGACAACATCAAAACCTATGGCGAATCCCTAGCGCAGGTGATGCTGTTGGTTGGCGTTCGACCCGTAGCCGACTCGTTAGGTCGGGTCAACAAGCTGGAGATGATCTCGCTAGAAGAACTGGGTCGGCCTCGGATAGACGTGGTGGTGAACTGTTCTGGCGTATTCCGCGACCTGTTCATCAACCAAATGAACCTCCTCGATCGCGCCATCAAAATGGCCGCTGAAGCCGAGGAACCGCTGGAGATGAACTTTGTCCGCAAACACGCTCTGCTGCAAGCCGAAGAGATGGGTATTCACCTGCGACAAGCCGCCACCCGCGTCTTCTCCAATGCCTCCGGCTCCTATTCGTCTAACGTCAACCTGGCGGTAGAAAATGCCACCTGGGACAGCGAAGCCGAGCTGCAAAATATGTACTTGGCACGTAAAGGGTTTGCCTTTAACTCCGACAATCCCGGCGTCATGGATGACTCTCGCCAAATCTTTGAGACGGCGCTAAAGACGGTCGATGTCACCTTTCAAAACCTCGACTCATCGGAGATTTCCCTCACCGATGTGTCGCACTACTTCGACTCCGACCCTACCAAAGTGGTCGCTCGCTTGCGCACCGATGGCAAGCAGCCTGCCTCTTACATTGCTGACACCACGACCGCCAATGCCCAAGTGCGCAGCCTCTCCGAAACCGTTCGGTTAGATGCACGCACCAAGCTGCTCAACCCCAAATGGTACGAAGGGATGCTCTCCCACGGCTATGAAGGCGTACGGGAACTGTCGAAGCGATTGGTCAATACCACTGGCTGGTCAGCCACGGCTGGAGCGGTAGATAACTGGGTATATGAAGACGTGAACACCACGTTCATTCAAGACGAAGAGATGAGAAAGCGTTTGCTCAACCTCAACCCTAACTCGTTCCGTAAGATCGTCAGCACCCTGCTGGAGATGAACGGTCGCGGCTACTGGGAAACCAGCGAAGCAAATCTCGATATGCTCCGTGAGCTGTATCAGGAAGTTGAAGATCGAATTGAAGGAATCGATTAGGGATGGATTCGTAGAGACGCGATTAATCGCGTCTCTACGAATGACAAATTGAGAGATTGAGGTTTCGTTAACCGGGAAGCAGCCATGAGG
>CASBQJ010000420.1 GCA_949127705.1 Synechococcales cyanobacterium PMM_0085 | reverse complement strand
GTGATACGCTAGCTGCGAGGAACCGTGGTGGGAGGAAAGTCAGCATGGCAAAAATACGAGTTGGGTTGCTGTTTGGCGGATGTTCTGGTGAGCACGAGGTTTCCCTCCGCTCTGCCCAGGCGATCGCCCGTGCCCTAGCACAAGGGCAAAATGCAGACCAGTACCAAATCACCCCGGTTTATATTCAAAAAGATGGGCGGTGGCAGCCGGGAGAGCAATCTCAGCAGGTGCTAGCGGCGGGTGTGCCCCCTGGGAGGCTGGAGAGTGAGGCGGTTGACTCAGCCGCAGATGCATCTAGCCCTACGGCTGCCCTTCAGCCCACCAAGCCCGCCGCCCTAGAGCGATGGCAATCGGTGGCGACGGTGAGCGAGGCCGATGTTTGGTTTCCCATTTTGCATGGTCCCAATGGCGAAGACGGTACCGTGCAGGGGCTGTTGCAGCTGATGCAGGTGCCCTTTGTTGGCTCTGGCGTGTTGGGATCGGCACTGGGCATGGATAAAATTGCCATGAAAATGGCCTTTGCCCAAGTCGGCTTGCCTCAGGCCAACTATGTGGCGGTGACGCGATCGCAAGTCTGGTCAAACCCCTGCATCTTCCCGAAGCTCTGTGACCAAATTGAAGCAGAGCTAGACTATCCCTGTTTTGTCAAACCTGCCAACCTTGGTTCATCGGTAGGGATCGCCAAAGTCCGCACCCGCTCACAGCTAGAAGCGGCCCTCGATAGCGCCGCTAGCTACGATCGCCGCCTGATTGTGGAAGCGGCTGTGCCCTCCCCCCGCGAGCTGGAATGTGCGGTGCTGGGCAACGACCAGCCCCAAGCGTCTGTAGTGGGTGAAATTACGTATCAGAGCGATTTTTATGACTACCAGACCAAATACACTGAGGGGCTGGCACAGCTGCATATTCCCGCTGACATACCCGAGGCGATCGCCCGTCAAATTCAAGAGATGTCCATTCGCGCCTTTGAAGCCGTTGATGGGGCTGGCCTCGCCCGGGTTGACTTCTTTTATACCGAATCTACGGGCGAGGTCTTGATCAACGAAATCAATACCCTGCCTGGTTTTACAGCCACTAGCATGTACCCACAGCTGTGGGCTGCTAGCGGCGTCTCCTTTGCAGAATTAGTCGATCGGCTGGTTCAGCTGGCGCTAGAGTCGCGATAAGGGCAAGTTGGGCAAGAGATCAATCAGCGATTATCTTTTATTAAGATTGTTTTATTAGGAGAGTGGGGTGTATGCGATTCAACTTGCTCAAGGTCATGTTCAGGGCGTCACTGTCCCTGATCAGTACTGTTGCTGTCGGGCAACTGGCAACCCCTAGTGCTGCCGCCCCGCCGCGTGCCCCAACTGCTGCGATTGTGCTGGCTCAACAGCCGACTTCAGACTCAATCACTGAGGAAACACCTCGGTTTGCCCAATGGGTATTGGCGATCGCGATTCTGGCTGGGGTAATCTCGCTCACCATCGGCGTCGTTCGCTACAACCGTAACGAAAAATGGTATCGAATTGAATTTTTGCGTAAAGCAGTTCGAGAATTTGAAGATGATCCAGATATTCGTAGAGCCTTAAGAATCTTAGACTTTGAAGAATATCGAGACTACGAAGTCTCTTTGCCTAATCACGATAAACCAGTTGCCTTTCAAGTCACCAATGAGCTACTTTGCGCTGCCCTAGGAAATCATGAAGAGCGGATTCAGCGCAAACAAGCCATTGATGCTCTAAAAGCTAAAGGGACGTTGACTGAGGAGATTCTAGACGAATACCAAATTGAAACGGTATTGAGAGACTGGTTTAACAAAATGCTCAACGGGTTAGAGCATTTTGGCTACTTTGTAGAATCGGAACTATTTACCGCCAATGAAATTCGTCCCTGGATGATTTATTGGATTCGCCTCATTGCCGATCGCGCCTACAAACGTCCGGGCGCATCCAAATTCTACGATCAGCTTTACAGCTACACCCATGACTATGGTTTTTCTGGAGTTATTAAACTATTTGAACAATTTGGCTATCGTATTTTGCCGACTCCTTACAAAGAAACAGATTTTGCAGATCTATCGGGAGGTCTGCAAAAATTTGATTTACAAACGGCGCTGACGTTAGCTAAAGCGGCCTATCTGACCTACGAAGATAAGAGCTATGTGCGCGAAATCTGCCAGCGATGGAGCATTGTAGACGATAATAACTTGCGCTACTTTAATAGCCGAGTGCAAGATACTCAGGCATTTATGATCAAGACCAATGACTTTATCGTGTTGGCATTTCGAGGCAGTCAAGAGCTAAAAGATTGGCAAACAAACTTCAGCACGCGGCTCAAACGGTTTAACTTAGGGACGACGATGGAACCGCTACAGGAGGACGTGATTCCGCCGCGAGGTCAAGTTCATCGGGGGTTTCAAACTGCCTGGGAAAGCGTTGAAGGAAATGTGATTCGGCAACTGCAAAAGTGGAGTCAAGAGCAGTCGGGCAACCTGCCGCTGTTTATTACCGGACATAGTTTGGGTGGCGCTTTGGCGACAGTGGCGGCAGCTTCGTTGACCAAACAAAAGTTTATTGTTCAAGGGCTTTATACCTTTGGTCAACCCCGAGTCGGAGATTTAGTTTTTGCGGCTGAAATGCGTCTGATGTTGGATGGGAAAATTTTCCGTTTTGTCAATAACAATGATATTGTTCCCCACATCCCGCCGCCCTATTTGCCCTGGAATCCCTTCCGACTTTATGTCCATGTCGGGCAACGGATCTATTTCGATTTTCGCGGCAATATGTATCCTCACCCCAACCCCATATTTCGATTTGTTGACTTTTTAGTTGGGATGTTGCGCGATGCATTCGAACCCGGTTTTGACACGATTAATGACCACCGGATGGAATATTATGTGAGCAATTTAAGAAAGGCACTAGAGCTAGAGCGAGAACGCAAACGGCTAGAAGCGGAAGAAACGACTGGGTAAATTCAGAAATCAACAGCAGCTGGGGATCAAGGCAACCGCTAGAGCGATCTCGCCCTTTTGTGCCTGTTAAACAGTTCAGTCAGCCCCATCACGGCCTCAGGACCTTCCGGTTATTGAGGCCGTAATCGTGTAAATTCCTCAAACTTTTCCTTCAGCACTAGTCGCCAAATAGATCCATGCCCTAGCAAAGTCTCGTACTACAGATGGATCTGCACTGTTAGATAGGCTAGATCAGTGCGGCTGAAACGATCGCGATCGCTGGGGTGGTAAACACTATCTGTGGGTGAGGCTTTGAGTCAGGCGTGAGGTGGCGAAGTCTACTGCTACAGCTTCAAAATAAAGAACCGATGAACTACTAATTCCCTTCTATCGTTGGATAGAGATTGCCCAAATACTACACAAGACTTCATTAAAGAATGTAAATTGGTTCTGACACTGCCAGAGAAAGCCTAAAGCCATGATTCCTCAACGCATCGCAACGAGATTGATGACAGCTCTCCTCTGCACCGTATCAACGTGTGGAACATTAGCGCTATTC
>CASBQJ010000419.1 GCA_949127705.1 Synechococcales cyanobacterium PMM_0085 | reverse complement strand
GCCTGGACGCGTTCTGTTTTCAACAAACGACGAGCTGCAAAATATTGCTCGTCGTTTGTTGAAAACAGAACGCGTCCAGGCGGCCATTCAGTGGCTGTTGGGGCTGGCACTAGAGCAAATTCAACAGGGCAATGAGCAGAGCACGGCAGCGGTGGTGGCTAACATTTTGCGCGATTTGGTAGAAGAGTCGCTGCCCCGGTTAGTCAAGGTGCTGGCGCGGCGAGAAGACTTTTTGGAACGGCAGCTGAACCAGCTGTTTGACCAAGTGCTGTTAGAGTTTCAGATGTCTGCGGCTCAGGCCGACCAGCTATCGAAGTGGATTTTGGAGGTGGTGATTCCGCCAGATACAGTGCGGCAGGGCATTGTAGATTTTTTGACCGATCGCAATATTCAGACGATTGACGAAGGCTTTCGGGAAAAGACCAGCGGTACCTATTGGGTGGTGGCCAACCTGTTTGGCGTGCGCAATGCCCTCACCCGGCTGCGCACCCACTGCCTCGACGATCGAGAGGCCAGCAATGCGTTAATTGTGGAACTGACGCGATCGCTCCAGGTGCGATCGCGCTTAAAAGAAGTGCTGCAAAACCTATCGCTACAAAATCTGCCTGTCGCCACCGTGCGCCAGCTGCGCAAAACCCTACGGGAAAATTTCCGCACCTACCTACAAACCCGTGGAGAAGACATGCTCCAGGGCTTGAGCAGCTCGGTCGATTGGGAAAAGGTAGCCGGGTTGCTGCTCAGTCGCCTCCGCAGTTCTGAGGTGGTCAACAGCTCGCTAGAACCCGTTAGCTTAGAGCTGGCGCTGATTTTAGAACGGTATCTGGAAAAGGATCTAGAGATAATTGTGGCTCAAGCCATCCCGATTCTTAACCTAGAGCAGGTGATTATGGATCGGGTCAAAGCCACCCCGCCCGAAAATCTAGAAGCCGCCATCCAAGGCATTGTCAAAACCGAACTCCAGGGCATTGTTAACTTGGGAGGGATTTTGGGCGTGTTGATTGGGCTATTGCAAACTATCTTTTTGGTTGTAGCAAAATAGTCAGCATCAAAACCGCACCCCGGAATCCGGGGCGCGGTTTTGATGAAATGCCGAGGCCGGCTATGCCAACACGGGAACCGGGGCACTTAGGTGAGGATAGAGCGGGAACCGGGTGCAGAGGGTGGCGACGCGATCGCGACACTGCTTGGCAACGGCTGCATCGTCGGGGCTGAGGAGGCGATCGGCAATAATGTTGGCGATTTCCGTAAACTCGGCGGTGCCCATGCCGCGCGTCGTCATGGCCGGAGAGCCCAGCCGCAAGCCACTGGTGACAAAGGGCGACTCTGGGTCGAAGGGGATGGTGTTTTTGTTGGCGGTGATGTTGACGCCACTCATCAGCTGGTCGGCTACCTTCCCGGTCATGTTGACTGAGCGCAAATCGACCAGCAGCAGGTGGTTGTCGGTACCGCCCGACACCAGCTTGCAGCCGCGCTGCTCTAGCTGTGCCGCCATCGCCTGGGCATTTTTGATCACTTGCCCCGAATAGGTCTTAAATTCGGGCTGGAGCGCTTCTCCAAAGGCCACGGCTTTACCCGCAATCACATGTTCTAATGGCCCACCCTGGGTACCGGGGAACACGGCCTTGTCAAACTTTTTGCCCATCTCCACATCGCGGCAGAGAATCATGCCGCCGCGAGGGCCGCGCAGCGTTTTGTGGGTGGTGGTGGTGACTACGTCGCAATATGGGATGGGGTTGGGATGGTGCCCAGTGGCAATTAAGCCCGCAATGTGAGCCACATCGGCCAGCAGGTATGCGCCAATTTCGTCGGCGATCGCCCGAAACCGATCGAAATGAATGATCCGCGAATAGGCCGAATAGCCGCAGATCAGCAGCTTTGGACGGTGCTTCAGCGCCAGATCGCGCACCTGGTCATAATCAATCTGCTGTGTTTCACGGCTGACTTCGTAGTGATGCTTCTCAAACCAGGTGCCCGAAAGGTTCACGGGCGAGCCGTGGGTCAGATGTCCGCCGTGGGACAAGTCCATCCCCATGATCGAATCACCCGGCTTGAGCAACGCCATGAACACCGCCGTATTGGCATTGGCACCCGAGTGGGGCTGGACGTTGGCATGCGCCGCACCAAACAGCTGCTTAGCGCGATCGATTGCGATTTGTTCAATTTGATCGACAAACTCACAGCCGCCGTAATAGCGCTTCTTCGGCAGCCCTTCCGCGTACTTGTTGGTGAGTACCGAACCCTGGGCGGCCAGTACTGCTGCTGATGTAAAATTTTCGCTAGCAATCAATTCCAGGTGATCTTGCTGGCGTTGAAGCTCGTCTTGAATCAAGCCAGCCACAACCGGATCGGTTTTTGCCAGCACATCCCAATTCGTTTGAGTCACAAGCACGCTCCCAGAAAGATGTTGATGAGAAGAGAGAAAATTTTAGCCAGAAACTAGTTAGAAATCGTCAGACCTGATCTGACCCCTGATCTGAGAATACTGGTTTTAAACAGGCGATCGCAAAATTAGGCAATTTACTCAGCAATTTAGCCAAGCCCCCGATTATACCGCTGTCATGTAACAGACTGACTTATTCGATACTGCTCTTTGCTAAAATTGCAGGTTAAATCTTAAAGTTGAAGGTTAAATTTAGATGCACAAACTTAATCAATACCCCTGAATTGCTGACATAGACTGAGTAGTGTCAGCCCTTGGGCGTAGGAATCCCCAGCTCTACCGGAGGCATCCTATGTTAGTTGTTCTTATGGAAAATCAGCTTCTGTCACCCCAGCAGGTGTGCCAGAGTTGTTTGATGGCAGACCAAAGCGGCCAACCCCGGTGGCAACCCGGCAAGCTGCGCTGCGGGCGAGCCTTGGCCAAAGTGCCCGAAAACCTGCCCGAGCAATATGAATGCCAAATGGGCTTCCGGATTGCCAACATCGAGCCGTAGGGTAAGGCCAATATAAAATCAAGGCCAATATAAAGCGCCTAGGCAGCGGGCAAATCGTGGCCAGGTAAGGTGCGCTATTCTAAGATGAGGTGGCGTTACAACAGCCCGCCTCTTAGCCTTGTTTACCATCTCGGAGACAGTTATGACTTGGCGTGGTTCCTCAACCCCCTCTGATCGCGTTTTTGCCTGCCTAGTATATTTGCTGCCCTTGCTTGATGTCCTGCCATTCTCAAGGGCGTTTTTTAGCCAGTTTCCAGCCCTGTCAGTGGTGCTATTGCCAATCGCGCCATTGATGCAGATCTATTCGCTGCCCTTTGTGAGCTTGATCGTGTTCTTTGCCCTGTTTCTACTGGTGGTGCGCAATGAGAGCATTGCTCACTTCATTCGGTTCAATGCAATGCAGGCCATTTTAATCAGCATCGTGGTGTTTCTCTGTCAGCTGTTGATTGACTTCTTGCTAACCCCCGTTTTGGGCGGCAGCCTGATTCTAGAGACGCTGAATAATGTGGTGTTTTTGGGTGTGATTGCGGCGGTGGTGTACTCGGTGATCCAGTCGGCGATGGGTCGCTATGCCGAAATTCCAACGATTTCGAATGCTGTTTATATGCAGGTTCGCTAGACAGGTAGGAACTAGGCTGTAGGCGTTTAAAGTGGTTAAGGTCATCGGTGGGAAGGGGTTCAGCTAGATTCAATTCTGAAATAGCTGAACCCTGTGTTTTTAATGCTGCCCGTTTTATTCTTGCCCGTTTTATTCCCGCGCATACGGCGGATCCGCTGGCAGCGCCTCTACAGCATTCTCTAGCGCGCCAATTCCTTCAATCTCG
>CASBQJ010000418.1 GCA_949127705.1 Synechococcales cyanobacterium PMM_0085 | reverse complement strand
GATTGCGATCGCCGCTCAAGGCTATGACGTGCTGTACCTGTTCCTGTTGGCAGATTTGGTCTGTGCTGGGGCTGTATTCCCGGTCGTTTGGGGTATGTATGCGCGGCAGATCTCGGGAACCATTGCGCTGTGGAGTTCGGTGATTGGGATTGCCGTGGGCGCACTATTTTTTCCTAAATCAGACTTTACACCGTGGATTAACCTGCCCTTTGCCGGAGATTTGCTGGTGAGCTTTGGGGCAGCTCTGGTAATTTCAGCGACGATTGCCCTGCTGTGGACGGCGATCGCCCGCCATACCAAAGACCACGAAGACTTCGACTTTAGCCAATTGCTCGACTGTAGCCGTTCCTATGCAGATGATCTAGAAGACGGGGCAGCGGCGGCAAAGTAACCGTTTGCAATCACCCAATGGCGGGATTCTAAATGGATTGGTTTAGCGCGATGGTGGAGAAATTTGCTGGGTGTGGGCTATGTTTTCAGGTGGGTTAGGGCTAGCAAAGTTGTGGAAATCTGAGCGGTATGCGCCGCGCGTGGGGCTGGGGGCGATCGCCCTAGCAGCCCTGTTGTGGGCAAGCGCTGGAATCGTTGCTAGAACGCTATTTCAATCGGGAGTCACGCCGTTTGAGTTAACCACCTCACGAGCAGTGATTGCCGCGATCGGGTTGGGGGTAATGACTCAAGTTTGGCCAACACCAACGCGACAGGTTAGACGCTGGGATGGTCGCATTTTGGCGCTGGGTCTGTGTTTGGCGCTGGTAACCGCAACGTATTATGTGGCGATTTCGCGGCTGCCAGTAGCGATCGCCACCGTAATCCAATTCGCCGGGTTGGCTCTAGTGGTGGCGGTTGGCGTGCTAAAGCGACGGCAATTTCCTGAACCTTCGATTCTGGGTGCTTTAATCGCAGCTCTAGTAGGTGTAGTTCTGATTTCAGGCGTAAGTGGTCAGTTTCAGTTAGATTCGCTGGGGCTACTGGCGGCGGTGTTAAGTGGCTTATTTTTTGCCGGCTACACCTTGCTGAGTGAAGCAGTGGTAGACACCTATGGCGCAGTCGGGGTAATGGCGCGGGGCTTCCTAATTTCCAGTTTATTTTGGGGAACGATCCAACTGACGCAGGGGCTTTCCGATGCCGTGTTTGCAACGGCCAACCTGCCGGGAATTATCTTTGTTGGGATTGGTGGCACCTTGATCCCCTTTTGTTTATTGTGCTGGGGCATTCAACAGGTCAAAGCCGATCGAGGGGCGATCGCCGCTACCTTAGAACCCGTCTTCTCAGCCGTGCTGGCCTGGATCTGGCTGGGGCAAACGCTAACCTCAATGCAAATTTTGGGAGGAATGCTAGTGCTAGGAGCCGTGCTGCTGCTGCAAATTCGGCAAAAATAATCGGGTTCGTAAGCATTACACGCCCACAAACCCGATCAATCAAACCCGGTGCCAGAGACGTAAGCTAGAGCCTTAAGCCAGAGGCTTAAACTTTCAGCGCCACCAGCTTTTGGACGGCTTCTACAATCTGCGGCGGTTGCACAATCGTTAGATTTTCCAGCGTACCGTTATAGGGCGTCGGAATATCTTGGGAAGCAAGGCGAATGACCGGGGCATCTAGTTCGTCGAACAGGCGATCGATAATGGACGCCGTTAGCTCTGCGCCGATGCCGCCCGATCGCATGCATTCTTCTACGATAATGACGCGGTGAGTTTTGCGAATCGAGGCTCCAATCGTGTCAAAGTCTAGCGGTTTCAAAGAAATCAGGTCAATCACTTCGGGGTCGTAGCCGTCTTTCTCCAGCGTTTTGACCGCCTGCATCACATGATGCCGCATCCGCGAATAGGTCAGGATAGTAACATCTCCCCCTTCGCGTACCAATTCAGCCTGATCGAGCGGCAGCAAGTACTCTTCATTGGGCAAATCTTGCTTCAAGTTGTAGAGCAATACATGCTCAAAAAACATCACGGGGTTGTCATCTCGAATTGCCGACTTGAGCAACCCCTTGGCGTTGTAGGGCGTAGAGCACGACACCATCTTTAGACCCGGAACGCCTTGAAAGTAAGACTCTAAGCGCTGCGAGTGCTCAGCCCCCAACTGCCGCCCCACTCCACCAGGTCCTCGCACCACTAAAGGAATCTTGAAATTGCCGCCCGACGTGTAGCGCAACATGCCTGCATTGTTAGCAATTTGGTTAAATGCCAGCAGTAGAAACCCCATATTCATCCCTTCGATGATCGGTCGCAGCCCAGTCATCGCCGAGCCAACCGCCATCCCAGCAAAACTATTTTCCGCAATGGGTGTATCCAATAACCGCAGATCTCCGTACTTTTTATAGAGATCTTTCGTAACTTTGTAGGAACCCCCGTAGTGCCCCACATCTTCTCCGAGGACGTATACAGAAGGGTCTCGCGCCATCTCTTCGTCGATCGCTTCCCGCAGTGCGTTGAATAGGAGGGTTTCTGCCATCTGGATTGCTTTTTCAGTGGGTATTCAACCTAGAATCTTAACTGGTTGAGGAAGCTTATAGCAATTTACATAAAATCTATGAACTTTAGGCGCAAACAGGTGACTGTGTACGCAATGACTGTATGGGACATAATTATTGGTTAGAATTTCTTTTCGTTAAGGTGCGTCAGGCGTCAGGCGATCTACCATCTAAGTAGTGTGACCAGGTATTT
>CASBQJ010000417.1 GCA_949127705.1 Synechococcales cyanobacterium PMM_0085 | reverse complement strand
GGTTTCTTGGGGTAGGGCGGCAGTTTGCTGAATCTGTCCTTGCACCAAAATGCTGCTGAAATTTTGATTTAGCTCGTCTAACTGCTCTGCGGATAATGCCTGATTCAGCCGGATCACGAGCTGGCTGCCGACGTAACGGCTCGAGTGATAAACCCGATAGAAGCTGGCGATCGCCTCACAGGCCACATCAATCCGATCGGTAATCGTATACAGGTCCAAATCCTGAGGGCTGATCAGTCCTCCTGCGAGCAGGTGATCTTTAATATACGACTGCCAGCCTTGCCAATAATCGCTCCCTGGCGGATCGACCAGCACCAGCGGCACCAGCCCTGACTTACCCGTTTGCATCAGCGTCAGGCATTCAAACGCTTCATCCTGTGTGCCAAAGCCCCCTGGGAACAGCGCCAAGGCATCGCTCTCCCGCAAGAAAAATAGCTTGCGGGTAAAGAAATACTTAAAGTCAATTAGCTTGCGATCGCCCTCTAGCACCGGGTTAGCCCCTTGCTCAAACGGCAGCTGAATATTTAGCCCAAACGACTTTTCTACTCCCGCCCCTTCATTGCCGGCCTGCATGATGCCGCCACCAGCTCCCGTCATCACCATAAACCCCTGCTGCGTCACACAGCGGGCAAATTCAACCGCCATTTGATAAGCAGGGTGCTCAGGCTGAATGCGAGCCGAGCCAAAAATTGTAATCTTGCGGACATGGCGATACGGATGAAAAATCTGAAACGCCCGTCCCATATCTTGAAGCGACGCACTGAGAATTTTCCAGTCCAGGCGATCTGCATCCCCTGCCGCCATCTGAACCAGGGTTTGCAGTGCTTGTTGAATCAACTCGCCATGCTTAAGCGTTTGGAGGTGATCAATTAGACTATTGACCTCCACCCGCAGCGATTCTGAAGCGGGAGATAAAGGGGATGGACACATGAAATCCTCCGGACTGCGCAGTACTTTGTTCTAAGAAATTTGGGAAAACACGAAAATGCCTTGATTGGCAACCCAACCAAGGCAATGCTCGATACGAACATTAGTTGTTAGCTAACGCTCTACAGATGTTTTTCTAGCGTAGTAGCCAACGTTGTCTTAGGGACAGCGCCAACCACCATATCTACCCGTTGTCCGCCCTTGAAAATCATGAGCGTAGGAATGCTGCGAATGCCATACTGGCTAGCAACAGCGGGATTCTCATCCGTATTAACCTTGACAACCTTGATCTGTCCAACGTACTGTTCGGCGATCTCATCGACCACGGGGGCAACCATGCGGCAAGGACCACACCAAGGTGCCCAAAAATCGACTAGTACGGGAACGTCGCTCTCTAGTACCTCTTGCTTGAAGGTACCGTCTGTAACTTGTGCGGCTGCTGACATGCCTATAAACCCTTAGCCAACAATACTCATCCGAGATCCTACCATAGCCAACGTGTGCACTTCACCGTACAAGTTCTACACAAACAAACACATTTGTTGGCTTAATCATAGATGACACGAGCATCAAACCCCTGATTTCTCAGACGGCGGGTTAAGGCATTGGCCTCAGAACGGCGATTAAATGAGCCAGCATTGATAAAGTTACCGCGTGAATCCGTATCTCGGTAGGCACCCGGAGCAGCTTGTCTAACTTGGTTCAACAGTGCATAGTCGGTTCCGGGAACTGCCACCGAGTAGGAGCCACGCTGTAGTCCGCCGCCTGGATTGCCGCCAATAGGGCCGCCAACGCCGTAGGGCACCAAGTAATCGGCAGCAACCCACCCTCGGTTAGGACGGGCTAATTCTGACCAGGTGTAGCCTCCAGAGGTCTCTTGCCGCCCCGACAGATAAACCGCCGCTCCGTCGTCTAGCCCGCCCACCGAATTGCCGTTGGGGCGATCGCGAATTTGAACACCGATACCGCTTGGGGTTCGAACCGTGGCTCGTTCACCCAAGTTAGAGGGTCGGCTGTAGACCGGGTCTGTCGGCCCGCCGACATTGCTAAGGTTGCCGTCAACCAAATAGGGCAAATCCAACGCTTGTAGCGTAGCAGGGCCTGCCTGTCCATCCATTTGCAACCCATAGCGAGATTGAAAATTCATCACAGCCGTTTCGGTTTCTGGGCCATACACCCCATCTACCCCCACGCCTAGCCGTTGCTGAATATCAGAGACTGCGTTTCCAGTGCTGCCAAGGCTGTAGACTTGCGCCAGAGCTGCGCCAGCGGTGAAGTAAATGGATGACGCGATCGCCGCCCCCATCACCTTCCAAACCAAAGACCGACGTAGCGTTGAAGACTTGGCTCCAGCGTGAGCCACATGGACAGAATCAAACGTTAGCTCAGCTCCGGCCAATGGTAAAAACGGTTGGGCTTTCATGGTTCAATTGCTCATTTTGTTAAGGAAAGAGGGCACTCAGATGCAAGAACAGCAGATTTGCAACAAGCTCTAGTAAACATTAGGCATCTGAACAGGCTGATGATCTCAGTTTTAGTTACACTATGAAGCTGTCGGATTTCGTGAAGTTTTGGACTCAAATAGTCCATTACCCTGGGAAATAATCCAAACTCGCTGATGACCCAATTTTTGCAGGAAACACGATTTCTACAGGTTTATTTCTAATTACCCTATCACTCGAAATTCGGGTATGAAACGATTTTTCCTCTCTCATCGATTGGCATGGTTAATTCCCACAGGCAGCCTTTTAGCAGGGGCAACTTCTGCTGTCTTTGTGAGCGCTCTAGAGTATCATACCCGGCTCAATTCTTCGAGTGTCACCCCGCTTGCAGATAATTTTCCTACAGCCAGATTAGCCGGTGGGGCGATCGCTCCGCTTCTACCCAACGGTAGACCCAAACTGCTGCCCTTACCTGCCGCCCAAGAAACATGGGAGTGCGAAGTGGTCGTAGTGGGGGGTTCTTTGGGGGGAATTGCGGCTGCCTCCCAATCGATGAAATCCGGTGCCCAAACTTGTTTGATCGAACTGACGCCTCAATTGGGGGGGCAAATTAGTGCGCAGGGCGTTTCGGCCATAGACGAATCCGTCAACATGGTGCTGCGAGACAATTTTGCCGATAGCTGGAGAGGATTCAAACGATTAATTTTAGGACAGACCGTGAAGCTGCCAACCTGGACAGGCATCTCTGAAGCGCTCCCGGTCACAGATCTAAATCGCTGTTGGGTGGGTCGGCTTTGCTTTTTGCCCAAAGTTGGAGCCACTGCGGCTCAACAGCTGCTGAAACAGTATATTGCTACGGCACCGGGCAGTCGATGGGCCACCTCTACAGCGTTTAAAGGAGCCGAATTTGATGACAGTGGACGTTACATTACCGCCATTCATGCTGTACGCCGCATCCCGCTCGATCCGGCCTATATCCCCCAAGGGCGGCTCTCGGTTGAGCTAAACAGCTGGTATACCTGGAAGGGGGACGACACCTTTCAAAAAGTGCCCCTACAGCTGCGTGCACCCGCTGGCAAACGCATGATCGTGATCGACGCAACCGATACCGGCGAACTCGTTGGATGGGCACAAGTGCCGCACCGCTTGGGTTCTGAATCGCGAGCCACCACGGGAGAACTATTTGCCGCCGATCGAGATAACCCGGAATGCACCCAAGCCTTTACCTTTCCCTTTACTCTTGGCATTCGGCAAGATAATGGAGCCAGCGTCAAGACGCTGGAGCGGGTACAGTCGCTCTATCCCAGTGAAGAACATCATCGGATTTACACCCTAGATAGAACGCCTCTGTTCAAAGGGCAAAGTTTTTTTAACTATCGTCGGCTGGTCAGTACGACCTCCAATAGCCCGTTTAAAAGCAGCCCCGCCATGGGTGATATTACCCTGGTGAATTGGACACAGGGAAACGACTGGAACTGGATGAACCCCCCGCTAATTCTAACGTCAGAGAAATTAACCCAAACGGGACAATACCAAAATTGGACAGGCGGGATGTCGGTGCGGGCACTGCGACACGCCGAAAACCACTCCCTGATGTTTGCCAAGTGGTTACTTGAAACGCAAGCCGACGCGCAAGCCGAGTCTAACCTACCGCTGGCGTACCTATCGGGGGTAGATGCGCCCATGGGAACCGTTTCGGGGCTGAGTATGGTGCCCTATATTCGCGAAGGGCGGCGGATCTTGGGGCGCACTGCCTACGGGCAGATGGAGTTTCTGCTGCGGGAATCTGACCTGCGTGAAGATATGGAAGGGCGAGATTTTACCAACACGGTCGTTGGCATTACTCACTACGATATCGATATCCACGGCTGTCGCTATCGCAATTGGGAGCCGTCGGGGGAGGCCGTTAAGGCGTCGGTCAAAGAATATTATGTGCGTCCAGTCCAGATTCCGTTAGAGAGCCTGATTCCGCAAGGGGTCGATAACCTGCTGGTGGGAGGTAAAGCGATCGCGGCCACTCATATTGCTACAGCGCTAACCCGCGTTCACCACGGCGAATGGACGATTGGCTCGGCGGCAGGCGTCACAGCGGGCTGGTTAGTCACCCAGCACCCGGAGATCGTTCCAGCGGCCATTGTGCCCAAGGGTCTGATGCGATCGCTACAGCAGTACATGATTGATCAAGGGCTGCGGTTGGAGTGGTAATCGCGTC
>CASBQJ010000416.1 GCA_949127705.1 Synechococcales cyanobacterium PMM_0085 | reverse complement strand
TAAGTCGTAGTCGAGGGGCATGGGAGAAGATATAAAGACTAAAAAAGCGTCAGTTGCGGTGTGGCTTGGGGCCGCTGCAACTGACGCCGGAGGGTTATACCGTAGCGGCCAGACCGTCTAACAGCTGCCTGTTTTCGGCCTGAGTTCTGACGGCAACGCGAAAAAAGCGATCGCCCAATTCGGGAAAACTCAGACAGTTGCGGATCAAAATCTGACGTTGTTTTAACAGCCGCAGCTGCAAGTCAACCGCAGACTGCTCTGTTTGCACCAGCAGATAATTGGCCGCGCCAGGGTAGGGGAGCAGACCAGGCATCTGAGCTAGTGCGTCGAATAGCTGAGTGCGCGCGGGTGGCAGCCAGTCCAGCGTTTGCTGTTGAAAGTCGGTGTCTTGCAAAACGGCGATCGCAGCGGCAGCAGCCAGGGTGTTGACGCTCCAAGGATCGCGCCATTGCTGCCAGCGACGCAGCCGCTCAGGATGGGCGATCGCATAGCCCAGTCGCAGCCCCGGCAGGCTGTAGAACTTGGTCAGCGATCGCAACACCACCAGATTTGGATAGGTTGGCACCCAATCAATCACACTTTGCTGCGTATCAGACGGCAAGAAGTCCATAAACGCCTCGTCTACAACCACCAACCCAAATTGCTCCAGGTAAGGCCGCAGCGATTCGCGGGAAAACAGCCGCCCAGTCGGGTTGTGCGGGTTGTTGAACAACACCCCGCAGTCCCCCAAGCCACAGTCCCCCAGGTCAGAGGCCAACGGCTGGTCTAACCGCACAGGCACGTCCTGCTCTGCTAGCCCCCCATCTATATCCATCAAACATGGAATGATGGTGGCATCGAACGCCTTGAGGGCACGCCTGTAGTCTCCAAAAGCGGGGACTGGTAAATAGGTTGCCGTTAGCGCCGCCAGCTCTCGACAAACCCAGGTCAACAGCTCTGCGGAGCCGTTACCGGGCAAGAGCCACTCTGGCGCAAGGGCATGGAAATTACCGAGGGCGCACCGCAACTCTTGCGACTCGGGATCGGGGTAGTCCCGCAGGGCACCCAGATGAGCCGTGATCGAGGCGATCGCCGACAGGGGTGGCCCCAACGGATTGATACTGGCAGAAAAGTCCAAAATAGCAGAGGGGGAACAGCCTGCCAGCGATGCTGCCCAGACCAAATTCCCCCCATGCACAGGCTGTGCAACAAACTGGTTTTGCACTAGAGCGACCTGTTATTTTGCCACCATATCTTTAAACAGCTTCCCAGCAGAGAAAGCAGGTACTTTCGTGGCTGGAATCTTCATCGCTTCCCCAGTCTTGGGGTTGCGGCCCTCGCGCTCTTTGCGTTCGCGGGGTTCAAATGAGCCAAACCCAACCAAGGTCACCTTGTCACCCGTAGAGACTGCTTCCATGATGGAGTCAATCGCCGCCGTCAATACCGCATCGGCTTGCTTTTTGGTTACGCTAGCTTTTTCCGCAACCCTATCAACCAATTCACCTTTGTTCATGAGAATCTCCTTCGATGGTCAGTCAAGAAATGGAACTACGTACAAGATCTCACTGCGAGATCAGGGAAACCCGAGAGGGGAAAACCGAAACGGCTGAAACCCCTAGTAAATCGACGTTTCAATGCCCTATTCTAAGGGCTACTCACCCAATGTGGATCGTTGAAACCTTTAATTTATGTAGACTTGGAGCTTTTTTAAGAAAATAACCTAGCTCATAAAGGGGCTATTTTTACCTTCCTAGGCGCTCAAACCCTTACAGGGGGAGGGTTTGACAGATATTCCATCGCCCCCGACTGTCCAAATCTCTCCACCTAGCGCCGCCCCTGCTCTAGGATATTTTGCACCTCTCGACTGGGCACATAGCGATAGCCAAAGGTAGATGTATCCGAGTCATCAATGATTTGCGGTGTGAGCATCACGATCACTTCTTGACGGGTATTGGTGCGATTGGTGCTGCGGAACAGTGCGCCTAAGATGGGGATATCTCCCAAAATTGGCACTTTTGTCACACTCGTTCGGTCTTGATCTTGAATAATCCCTGACAAAACCAGCGTTTGCCCATCTCGAACCCGAACCTGCCCAGAGGAAAGCCGTCGCACCGCCAGTAAGGTGATATTGATCCGTGAACCCTGCACACTGGCGGAAAACTCACCAGCCGGGGCAGAGATGGTCGGCCCTACGGACAGGGTGACAAAGCCGTTGTCATCAATCCCTGCCACGTCAACGCTCAAAACCAATCCAGCTGGGGTTCTTTCGATGGTCACCGTTTGAGTGCGGTCTGTCCCCGTTCCTTCAGTTTCAATCTCGAAGTTGGTGACCACATCTTGGGTCAACTGCACTTCAGCCGTTTCCCCTTCTTGAATCACTAGAGTCGGATCGGTCAAAATTTTGGCGTTGCCACTGGTGACGGCAAAGCGCAACTGAGCCAGGAAGTTGCGGGCAAAATTAAAGCCGGATCTCTGGAGATCGCCACCCGTGATCAGATCACCCAACGAGTCTACAGCTGTGCCCACGCCGATAGGGGTATCAGAGCCAAAATTGATCACCCCAATGCCATCATCTTGAATGATGCGAGTGTCGTCGATGCCAAACGAAAAACTGGTTGAGGCTCGATCAATGTTTGATAGATTAACGTCGATCACGCGAACATTGATCGCCACTTGGCGACGACGAACGTCAAGCTGGGTGAGTTGAGCTGAAGCAATTTCCAGCAGTTTGGGAGTGCCTACCAGGGTTACCGAACGCGTGCGTTCGTCTCCAACAACCGATAACCCTCGAAGTATCGGCGTTGAGTCTTGATAATCAACCCGCTGAGTTTCGATCGCCACTTCGGTCGTGGTAGACACCTGGTTAATCCCTGAAGAGGTTCCAATTTCACCCCCTGTAACAGGCACCGCAACAGCTGTCGCGACCTGTCGTTCTCGGCTGACGGCCGTCTCAGCTCCCAACCCCACCAAAAAGTTGAGCGCTGTAGAAACGTCTACCTGGTTGAGGCGCAGTGTCCTCATCACAAGCGAGCGAGCGGAGTTAGGTAGCCTGGTACCAACAAAAATAGTCCGCCCATTCAGGTTGGCTTCTAGGCCACTAATCCGCAACACATAGTTGAAGACGTTTTGCACAGGTTCATTTTCGATATCCAGTGAAATGCGAGAGCCAGCCGCCGCTGCGGTCTCTTGAGCAGCGGCGGGATCGCCCCCGTCCGCAGCCTGCTGCTGATCAAGGTAGGCAATGTTCAGCCCAGCGGCGCGAGCCAGCAGCGACAGCACATCTCGGACTGGGGCATCCCGCAGCACCAATCGAGGCACCACTTCAGATGTACCCAGCTCAATCACGGTTGGAGAGGCATCGGTAGTGGCGACAGCAATATCACCGACTGGGGGAGCGACAGCGCGGGGCAGCAGGGGCGGAGCTAGACCCGGCCTCGCAGCGGAGGGAGTAGAGGGAACGCCATTGATATTGACCTGCGGGTTGGGAACTAGCACCTGGGACGGTGGCACGCTGGGCAAAAGCGGGGGTGAAGTCGCAGGGGTAGATGGCAGCGGCGGCCTATTGGGGGAGGCAGGCGGCAACTGCGCCGTTGTCCCACTGGTGCTGACGTTAAAGGTAACGCTGGCATCGGTTTGGGCAACCTGACTAGTGGGAGGAGCTGTCTCTCCCATGATGGTCACCCGGACACTGTTCTCGTCCAGTTGGCTTACCATAATGGCGCTAATGCCGGGGGCGGGGCTGTTTTGCAAAAAGCCATTCCCTTCAGGCAAGACGAGTTGGGCGTTAACAATGTCAGCAACGAGCGCATTGCCTCGATTGACGGTAAAGACTTGGGGGCGATCGCCATTCCCGGTTTGGAGGACAACTTCAACGCCATTAGCCGTTTGGTTAATCCGCACCCCCGTGATTTGAGTGGCGGCCGCATGAGCGGGCAGGGTCATCATCAACGCGATCGCACCGCCACCGATAATTCCGGTCAGACCAAAATGCGGTTTCACCATTCACTCCTCCTTCCAACTTTAAAACAGGCAAATAAAAACAAACAGGTCAGTAGATTAATGAGAGTCTTGAGTCAAAGTCTTTGTGTCAAAACGTTTGCCAACATCCGTTGACGTAGTAGAACCGATCATCGTCGGCGATGCACCCAAATCAAAACCCTACGGCGGCGGCGCTGGCGTTACAGCGGGAGCGGTTGCAGGTGCTGTCGTTTCACCTGGGGCAGTACCGGGCGCTGGGGCAACCGCCTCACCTGTAGCCGGATCTACTGCTGCCGCTGGCGGAGCAGGCGAAGCGACGGGTGCAGGCATTAACGCCTGAATCTGAAAACTCGTCTTCAACCGAGGATCCACAGGCCCGGTTGTGACAGGTCTGCCCTGGGCATTGAGCGTCAAGGTAGCGGGAGCGGCCAAGGCAGAGGTAAAGTTTCGCAGGACTAGCAATGGCTGAAGCCGCTCAATATTGCGAATGATGGACTGGGTTTGGGCAAACGTCCCTTCCATCGACACCTCATAAAGCCGCTGCCGCAGTTTACCGTTAACGGCGACTCCCACGGAGCCATCTGTGACCAAATCGACTGGACTGCCGTCAGCCGATGGCTCACCCGACGAGACAACGGTAAATTTAGAAAGCGTCGCACGCCTTTCAGCGTCTGTAATCCGGGCGTTTACCTGCTGAACTCGCTCGTTGACGTCAATCAGCAGCGTATCTAATCCTTGCTCATCGGCAAACAGAGCCAACACGTCAGCTCTGAGCTTCTCAGCGTCCTGCAACTTAACTTGGGCATCTTTAATTTGCTGCTTCGCCTCGCCTTGATTCACCAGCTGCGCCTCTTTGGCCGCAATATCTGCCTCAAGCACTCGATTCTCGTCCAATTTGGGAACAACCAGATTGACAAATAAATATCCCGCACCGGCTAGACCTAAGAGTGCTAATAAAATACCGTTGAAGCGCGGAGTCAGCCGAATCCCAAACACAACTGGATAATCTGGCTCGTCTAGCACCTGATTGCCCGGAATAAAATCTCCGCCCACTGTCATGGCTTAATCACTCCCAATTCTCGAAGGGCATCTACTCGGGCAGGTAACCCCACCGCTAATGTGTTTTTCATGTCTTGTAACAGCTCGGAAGCAGGACGCTTAGTCAAACCTGCCGAAATCGTATACTGCACAATCTTAGGCAACTCTACCTGGAGGGAGCGATCGCCCCTACCCACGAACTCAATCGTCGTCGGGTTATCAATCAACGCCACATCTACTAACCGCACATTGCGACTATCCAAAAACGGCGACTGTTGCAGCACCAACACAAAGTCATTAGCATCCGAAAACGATTGACAATAGCCCGTTAGCTCAATAGTTGCTGGCGGCAGTTCTGGCTGTGCGGCAACCGCAGCAGGCTGATCTGGCGTAGTTGCCGGAGCTGGGGCTGTAGACGCAGTTGGAGCAACTCCTGCCTTTTGGGTTAGGCCAGTGACCTGCACCCCAGCCGGTACCCGCCCCCGAAAGTCTTGCAGAATCGCAGACCAGGGCACAATCTTATCAAACACTCTGGCGAGTGCCTGGTTTTCTGAATCCAGTAGGCTAACTTTGGCATTAACGTTCTCTACCTCTTTCATCGCCTGTTGCAGCGTTGCCAACTGACCATCTAGCTCCTGCTGACGAGCTAGCAACGACGCATTTTGAGACTGCAAAAAGAACCAAAGACCCCCGACCAACCCAGGCAACAGCGCTCCGATCGCCAACCCAATATAAAGCGGGCGAGGACTATCTCTACTTCCCCCTCGCGCTACCGCTGCCGCTTCAGTTTGGCGCTCGGCTCGATCATTTAAAAAATTAACATCTAAGCTATACATCTCACCATGCCTCCCGCAATCCTAGCCCTAGCACTACACCCAGCCCCGGTCGCTGCATGAGTGGAATATCTTGCTCAACTTCCAACGACAGCGCTGCAATTGGATCGATCTGACTGGCGGGTAAACTGAGCCGCTGGGAGAAAAACTCATCAAGCTGCCCAATTGAGCCGCCCGGCCCGGCCAGCAACAGCTGTGCCACCTCTAGGTTGTCGCCCTGATTTAAGTAGAAGTCAATGGATCGTCTTAGTTCATCTGCCAGCTCCCCCAACACCCGTAACATGGCAGCTGTGCCTGGATTCGTCCCCATCGCTTTGGGTGCTGCGCCCATACTATCCATCGGCGCAATCGGCACCGTCATCCCTTGTAACAGCTCAGTATTGCGCGAGGGTGGCAAATTCATGGCCCGACTGAGAGCCGATTGAATTTGAAACGTTCCAATCGGCACCGTGCGAGAAAACTGAGGTACGCCATCCACAATAATTGAGATTTCGGTGCTTTCAAACTCAATGTCTACAATAGCAGCGGCTTCTTGGGGCGTAAACTGACGGAGCTGTTCTCGAATCGTGCGAATCAGCGAGAAGCTGCTAATCTCTAGCACGGTTACATCTAACCCAGCCTGTTGAAAGGTACTGAGATAGGAGTCGGTCACATCTTTACGTGTAGCAACCAACAGCACCTGAACTTTTTCAATGCCGTCTTCATCCACAAAAAAGCCCAGCTTTTGATAATCGACGTCTGCTTCCTCACGGGGGAAGGGCAAGTACAGCCCAGCTTCCTGGTTTAAAACCATTTCCCGCAATTCTCGATCGTCTAACTCAGCGGGCACCGGAATGATCCGCGTCACCGTGTCTCGGCCTCCAGGGATGGCGGTAGCCGCATGCTTGATTTTTAACTTGCTTTCCGATAGCACGGACTGAATAATCTCTGCCATGATGGCCGAGTCGATGATTTGCCCCTCCTGGTAAACCCCCTCAGGGACTTCAGCAGATGCCAGCGTTGTGAGTTGAAAGCCCTGACCTTTCTTCTTGAGGCGAGCGACGTTAACGCGCTCAGGAGTAAGCTCTATTCCTACTCCTTTTGTTTTTTTGGCAAAGAACCCTTTGAAGTTGCTAAACACAGTTTCGTGACCGAGTATGAGGGTAAACGTTGGGGAAAATCAGGAAGAGGGTAGAGCGAATGAGCGGCAAAAGACAAGCTACTCAGTAAAGATGCTAATGCATGGTACCCAATTTAATTCAGAATTTTGGCAATGACCATAAAGATCATCCAGCTGTAAAAATAATAGACTCTGAGGGAAAATTCTTTCGCTGTTCGGGGGCGTTGGCTTGCCTGCGCAGAGCGAGTATCGCCTTCCCTTAATCAACCAATAGCCTAAGTTTGTTTTTTTGCATCCTAAAATTTTAGGTCAAAAACCCAGATCCCCAGGGCAAGCTACCCGCTCAGACTGGCTTCAGGATACGACAATAGTCAAGCAAATTAAAAACTTTATGGCGTTTCGTTCGCATCCCAACACTAGAGAGGCTGATTTTTGTGAAATGATTAGAGACCCCTTTAGCGACCCCTCAGAAAAATTTAGGCTCCTAGTTAAACATGCAGAGTTTTATTAAAGACGAAGTTACTCACTTTACCAGCGATATTACACTCAATTTAGAAAAAAGAAACACTGGAATAAAACTTTATCACTGAGATTGCCCCTTTTTTTCACCTTTAGTGCCCGATTCGGATAAAATGACCAACCTCAAACCTATGCAGGTGAGCAGAATGCGACGCTGGAAATCTTTAAGTATATTTGCTCTGCTGGGCCTAGTGCTTAGCTGGGCCGTGAGCTGTAGCCCCAGCCCACCATCGGCATCAACCCGGACTCCCGAAGTAGAATTCTGGACGATGCAGCTACAGCCCCAGTTTACGGACTACTTCAATCAACTGATTACTAGCTTTGAGCAAGAAAATCCTGGCGTTAAGGTGAAATGGGTCGATGTGCCTTGGGCTGACATGCAGAGCAAAATCCTAACGGCTGTTTCTGCAAACACAGCACCCGACGTCGTTAACCTCAATCCAGACTTTGCCGCGCAGCTGGCCGGACGCAATGCCTGGTTGACGCTGGATGAGAAAATTCCAGCCGACGTTCGGCAGCAGTATCTGCCCAAAATTTGGCAGGCCAACATGCTGGATGGCAAAACCTTTGGCCTGCCCTGGTATTTGACGACGAGTGTCGCCATCTATAACACTGACCTGTTGCAGCAATCTGGGGTAGCGCAGCCGCCTCGAACCTATGAGGAACTGGCCGCGATCGCCAAACAGGTCAAACAGAAAACTGGGAAGTACGCCTTTTTTATGACCGTTGTGCCGACCGACTCAGCGGAGGTGCTGCAATCGTTTGCTCAAATGGGGGTGTCATTAGTGGGGAACGATGGCAAAGCCGCCTTTAACACGCCGCAGGGCAGAGCGGTTTTTCAATATTGGACAGACTTATATAAAGAGGGACTGTTGCCAAAAGACGTGTTAACCCAGGGTCATCGGCGGGCGATCGAACTATATCAGGCGGGCGAGACAGCGATTCTATCGTCGGGGCCCCAGTTTTTGAAGACTGTGGAAACAAACGCTCCGGCGATCGCCAACGTCTCTGCGGTGGCTCCCCAAATTTCGGGGTCTACGGGTAAAAAGAATGTCGCCGTGATGAACTTAGTTATTCCTCGCCGCACCGATCAGCCCGAAGCCGCCCTCAAATTTGCCCTCTATGTGACCAACACCACCAACCAACTGTCCTTCGCCAAAGCCGCCAATATTCTCCCCTCTACCACCGCTGCCCTCAACGATGCCTACTTCACCACGGTCTCAGATGGCTCTACGCCTGTAGAAAAAGCCCGTGCCGTGAGCGCCAACCAAATGCAAGATGCCGAAATCCTGCTGCCTAACCTCAAAAACATCAAAGAGCTACAGCAAATTGTCTACGACAACCTGCAAGCGGCGATGCTGGGGCAAAAAACGGTCGATCAGGCGGTAACCGATGCAGCAACGCAGTGGGATCAGCAGGCAGGCGGGTAAATCGGGAATCAGAATTCTTGCGTAGGATGTGTTAGGCGACAGCCGTAACGCATCACAAGCCTTGGAGTCGATGCGTTACGCTGCGCTAACACATCCTACCAAAACTCAAAACTTCCTAAGCTCGCCCTGGCGAGGCCAAGT